>JAISPY010000108.1 GCA_031274565.1 Treponema sp. | reverse complement strand
TCCCATACCATTTTAGTACCTTTCTCCGTAGGCTCCTGTTCAAAGACCCCCATGGGACCGTTGACAAAAACTGTTCTGGCGGAACGGATAGCCTTTTGGTACTGTTCCGCGGTTGCCGTCCCTATGTCGAGAACCAGGGCGCCGGCAGGAATACTCCCTACAGGATATTCCATCCGCCTGCCGTCAACAACCGCCGCAAAATCGCCCGGCATCACAATCTTGTCCCGGTACTTTGCCAATAGTTCTTTGGCGGTTTCCACCAGGTCCCCGTAGCCTTCCTTTTTGATGAAGGAGCGGGCCGGTTCCCCTATGTCCTTACCATCCGCCCAGAGGAGCACTTCTCCTACCAGCCCTCCCGAGAGTACCGTATCCGCCGCGCCGCCGCCCAGGACGGCGTTCATCATGAGGAATGCGTCGCTGATCTTGGCGCCTCCCAGGACAAAGACGCAGGGACGCTCCGGCTTCTCCATGACGCCGGAAATAACGCAGAACTCCTCCTCAAAAAGGCGGCCCATCGCGCTGGGAAGGAGCTGCTCAAAGCCGCAGAGGGAAGGCTGGTCCCGATGGGCCGCCGCGAAGGCGTCACACACGTAGCAGTCGCCCAGGGGGGCGAGTTTGCGCACCAACAGTGTCTTGGCCTGTTCTTCGTGGGACAGGAGCAGCTTGGTCTCGAACAGGGTCTGTTCTTCCGACACAAAGCGCACGTTGTCCAAAAGGAGAATGTCTCCAGCCTTGAGGGACTTGATGGCTTCCCTGGCCGCGGGCCCGCACACGTCGTCGATGAAGCGGACTTCCTTTCCCAGCAGTTTTGACAGCACCCTGGAATGGGGTTCGGTGGTGTAAAAGTTCTTGTACTCGATATCGCTCCCCTGGTGGGCCATAAGCACCAGTTTCGCTCCCTTGCCGCTCAATTCCCTGAGCGTAGGAATACAGGCTTCAATCCTGGTTGTGTCTTTCAGCGTCCCCTTCGCCTTGTCCACCGGCTGATTAATATCGATCCTGCAAAGAACGGTTTTACCTTTTACGTCAATGTCGTCCAGGGTATTGATTCCAAATCTCATGCGCTTTCCTCTTTATAAAAGTAAAAATTATCTCCGTCCAGAAAAAACGGAAAACTTTACTTTGAGGCGCCTCTGAACTCTAACTTTCAGAGGTACCCCTATTCATCCACGTTACAAAATTTTACAGATGTTTATCCACATTGGCCTTGTCGATAACTTCCCCTTCAACGAGATTCTCAACCGGAACCGTTTCACCCTTATAGAGTTTCATCGCAATGTCAATAGCCATCTGTGATTGCCGCTCTGTCGCCTGGGATACCGAGACCTCCAAGCGCCCTTCTTTTACCGCCTTGAGAGCGTCCGGTACCGCATCCAGACCGTATACTTTGATATTACCGGAAAGCCCCTTATCTTCCACAGCCTTGACCGCGCCCAGGGCCATACCGTCATTTTGGCAGACAATAGCGTCAATTTGGGTTCCCGTCTGAAGCCAGTTTTCTACCAATTTCAGCGCTTCTTCGGTGGTCCAGTTCGCCGTTTCTTCAAAAACAACGTTTACATTGGGATTTTGAGCGATGACATCGGCATAGCCTTTGGATCGGCCAAGCTGACCGTCGGAACCCATCGGTCCCAGGAGAAGCGCCACATTGCCTTTGCCCCCAAGGTCTTGTACGGCCCGCCGCATTTCCAGAGCCCCCAACGTATCGTTGGAAACGCCTACAAAAGTAGTGGCCTTTGAGGGATCGCTTATCCTTTGGTTAAAAATAATAACCGGAATGCCGGCCTTCATGGCGGCATCTACCGCAGGGATAACGCCGCTTACGGAAACCGGTTCAATGATGATGGCGTTAACCTTCTGATTGATTCCGGACTCTATCTGGCTTATCTGTTTGCTAATGTCGTTTCCGCCCTCATTGATGATGAGATCCGCTCCGGCGGCCTTAGCGGCATCACCCATGCTTTTGGCGACCGTTGTGGTAAAAGCGTTAGTCATGTGACTGATGCAGAGCATAAATACCGGTTTTCCGCCGCTGCTTTGACTTCTGCCGGCGCCGTACACTGTGGCGCCTAACAGTACCAAAACCAAAAGAAACAAAGCGATTTTTTTCATAATAACCTCCATGAAGATAGTATTTATAACCAGCCCGCTGGTTATTTCCGCTTTAATTTACTGTGAACATCCAAAAACACAGCAATAACGATAATAAATCCCTTGAACAGTAATTGGTAGTATGAAGGGACCCTCATAATATCAAGGCCGTTGCTGATAACCGCCAGCATCAGTGCGCCGATCATCGACCCGTACCACTTTCCCGAACCTCCTTCCAGGCTTATCCCGCCGATGACCACTGCGGCGATCGCGTCCAGTTCGTAGCCCTGGCCGGTAACCGGCGAACCCGAAATAGTTCGGGAGGTCAGCAGGCATCCGGCAACCCCCGAAAGGAGTCCGCAGATACCGTATACCGACATTTTGATAAAGTTGACATTTATCCCCGACACTTCGGCAGCAGTAGCGTTTCCCCCGGTCATGTAGATTCTCCTGCCGTAGACAGTTTTAGTAAGGATAAAACCGAAGCAAAGTACAATTAGTACATAGTAAATCACCAAAAAGGGAATAAAACCAAAGAGCAATCCCCCGGCAATTTGTTCATAGGCTTTGGTTACGCCGAAAATAGGCATACCTCCGGAAGCAAGATAGGCAAGCCCCCGGACAATAGACTGAGTTCCCAGGGTAACCACAAAGGCGGGAATCGCCAGCCAGGAAACACAGAGGCCGTTTACCAGGCCGATGGCGAGGCCGCAGAATACCGAAAAGAAAATAGGTACCGCGATTGGATACTGGCCTTGGGCAAAGAGGGCGGCAATAACCCCTGTAAATCCCACGATGGACCCCACCGACAGATCGAAGCCTCCGGTGAGAATAACGCACATCATCCCTGTCGCCAGGATACCGTTAATCGCCGCCTGTTTGAAGATATTGATAAAATTCTTCACATCCGCGAAAGCAGGAGAAAGGATACTGAGAACAACGATAATAAGCGCCAGGATAATCAGCATAATGAATTCCCGGACAGCCGTCAGATGTTTAACCGGATTAAACCGTTGATTATTTATCATTCTTGCCCTCCATTCTTAACCCCATGCCGCCAGCGGCACACCACATAATATCCTCCTGGGAGAAACGGCCCCGTTCAAATTCACCGGTCAGCTTTCCTTCCGCAAGCACGATAATCCGATCGCACATCCCGATAAGCTCCGGCATTTCCGACGAAATCATAATGATTGATTTGCCTTTCTCCACTAATTCGCCCATAAGAAGGTATATATCCCGTTTTGCTCCCACATCGATCCCTCTGGTTGGTTCATCCATAATGATGATACCGGGATCCCCCGCGAGCCATTTGGAAATAACCACCTTCTGCTGATTGCCCCCGCTGAGGAACCGGGCCTGAATCTCAACCCCCGTGGTTTTGATCCGCAGCTTGTCTATCAACGCGGCCGCACAGCCGTATTCCTTCCGCCGGTTTAAAAGCCCGTATTTTGTCAGGTTTTTTATTGAAACGATGGTGATATTATTGCCGATGGACCCCCGTAAATTAAGGCCGGTCATCTTTCGATCTTCCGTGATGAGAGCCATGCTATGTTTAATGGCGTCCTTAGGGCGTCTTATGCTTATGGCGTTGCCGTTTATCGCTACCCTGCCGTCTTCTTTTTTCCGCAAGCCGAAGATAGTTTCCACAAGCTCGCTTCTTCCCGCGCCGATAAGTCCCGCGATACCCAGTATCTCTCCCTTGCGCAGTTCAAAGCTGACGTTCCGTACCTTATTCCCCAAGGTTACGCCGCTAACCTGCATGACCACATCTCCCAAAGCCACATTTTTTTTGGGGAATACATCGGACAGTTCCCTGCCGACCATCATCTTAATAAGTTCTCCCGTATCCAGGTCAGCAGCGTTCCGGGTACCGATATAGTTTCCATCTCGTAGAACACTTATCCTGTCGGAAATTTTGAATATCTCCTCCATTTTGTGGGAGATATAGATAATTGAAACACCCAGAGAACGAAGCCGGCGTATCTGTTCAAAGAGGATATCCACCTCTTTTTCGGTGATCGCCGAGGTGGGCTCATCCATAATGATGATTTTGGCATTACAGGAAATAGCTTTAATGATCTCAATAAGCTGGCACTGACCGACGCTGAGGGACCGCATCTTAGCCGCAGGGTCCAAGTCAAGGTTGAATTGAGCAAGAAGTTCCTTTGCCTGTCGCCGCATCTCCCGGATATTCACCAGCAGCCCTGACCGATCCCGTATTTCCCTGCCGATAAAGATGTTTTCCGATATCTCCATATCCAACACCGGGGAAAGTTCCTGATGTATCATGGCGATTCCGTGTTCCAAAGCTTGTGCGGGGTTCGGGAACGCAATATCCTCTCCAAAAAGCCTGATAGTTCCCTGGTCCTGATGGTATATTCCCATGAGAATTTTCATCAAAGTCGATTTCCCGGAACCGTTTTCCCCCATAAGAGTATGGACCTCTCCCGCTTTCAGGTTAAAAGATACGGTATGCAATACCTTGTTCCCGGAAAAGGACTTGGAGATGTTATTCATAGACAGAATAAAGTCTTCCATAACTATTAAGTGCGCTTTTTTCCCGCCTTAAATCCCCGCGGTCTCTCTGATATACGCCCGCGCCTTTAGTGCGTATTCCAACGGATTCGCCTTGGCGGGGTCCTGCTCCGCCTCCACCACCCACCAGCCTGAGTACCCTGCCCCGGTGAGGGCTTCGAAGACCGGCCTGAAATCAATACAGCCGTCCCCGGGTACGGTGAAGACCCCGGACTGTACCGCCTTGAGGAAGGACCACTTGCCGGATACCGCCTGTTCGCGGACAGCGGGGCGCATATCCTTGAGGTGCACGTGGCGAATCCGGCCCATCCATTTGCCCAGCACCGCCAGGTGATCCTCCCCTGAAAAGACCAGATGCCCCGTATCGTACAGAAGTCCCACAAGAGCCGGGTCCGTGTTTTCCATGAGCCGGTCAATCTCCCCGGCGGTCTGCACGCCGGTCCCCATGTGGTGGTGGTAGGTCAGCTTCATCCCCTTCTCCGCCGCCAGTGTTCCAAGCCGGTTAAGGCCGCCGGTAAGCCGCTCCCATTCCGCTTCGGTAAAAACCGGCTTGGCGTCAAAAATGGGCTTGTCCAGCCCCTGAATGGAGTGGCCCTGTTCCGCCGCCCCGATGACCCGGGCTCCCACGGCATAGAGGAAATCCCGGTGCCTGATAAAAGCCGCTTCCACTTCTTCATAGGTCTCGGTGGTCAGGAAAGAACTGAACCAGGCGTTACAAATCGTGAGCCCCCGGAGCTTCAGCGCTTTGTTAAGAACCGCAGGGTCCTTGGGGTACTTGTTCCCCACCTCGCTCCCGGAAAATCCCGCCAAGGCCATCTCGCTGACGCACTGCTCAAAGGGGATTTCGCCCCCCAGCTCAGGAAGGTCATCGTTGGTCCAGCCTATAGGGGCAATCCCCAACCGTATATCCGCGCCGTTTTCTCTTGCCATCTCAATACTCCTCTCTATTTCTCAGGCCCCCCGGGTCCTGAGCGCCGTTAGCCTGCACCGGCCCGCTAAAACTTCCTCGCCTTTGCAACTTCCGCCGCCATATCCCGGGCGGCCTTGACAACTTCCGGGTTTGACGACACCTGGGCGGTCCCGACGCGCCACCAGGCTTCGTAGCCCCGGGTCATGGTCTTGGCGCTCGTTTTTACGTCAATCACCACAGGCCGTTTGGAAGCGAGCGCCTCCTGTACCGCCGTTTCAAGTTCTCCGGGAGTCCTTGCCCGCAGCCCCAGCGCCCCCCAGCTCTCGCCGTTTTTCGCGTAGTCAACCTGCACCGGCTCCCCCTCAAGGAGGCCGCTTGCCTCACTGCGGGTCTTCCACTCGTTGCCGAAGTGTTCGATCCCCTGACTGTGCTGCAAGTTGTCGATGCAGTGGAAACCCGCGTTGTCCAGAACCACCACGATAATCTTTTGGCGTTCCTGCACCGCCGTAAGCAGCTCGGTGTGCAGCATCGTGTAGGCCCCGTCCCCTACGATCACCACCACTTCCTTTTCCGGGAAGGCAATCTTCGCCCCCAGAGCCGCGGCAACCTCGTAGCCCATGCAGGAAAACCCGTACTCCATGTGATAGGTGTCTTGAGATCGGACACGCCAGACCCGCTGCATATCGCTGGGAATGGAGCCGGAACCGGACAGCACGACGGCGTCCTTTGGAAGGAGCCGGTCATTGAGTTCGCCCAGCACCCGGGCCTGGGAGAGCAGGGGGGAACCGTCAGGAGCCGGCGGCGCCTCCTCCCGGTAAAGCCGGTCCACTTCGACCTCCCACTCCCTCCGCGCCGCCGCTATGGTATTCCCCCATGCCGACTTGTAGCCCGCCGCCGCCCCGGTCAACGCCGCAAGGGTCAGTTTCGCGTCCGCGATAAGCGGTTCGCCGTTCATCTTGTAGGCGTCGAACGAGGCGATGTTTATCCCCAGGATCCGCACTGCGGGATGCTGAAACAGCCATTTGGAACAGGTGGTAAAGTCCCCAAGCCGGGTCCCCACCGCAATGATCAGATCAGCCTCCTTGGCGAGCCTGTTTGCTGCCAGGGAGCCGGTGTTGCCGATGCCGGAAAGATTGTACGGGTTGTCCCAGAGGATGGTACCCTTGCCGGCCTGGGTTTCACCGAAGGGGATATGGAACGCCCCGCAGAACGCCTCAAGCTCCTTCCCCGCGCCGGAAAACCGCACCCCGCCGCCGCAGATCACCAGGGGCTTTTTCGCCGCCCGGAGCATCGCCGCGGCCCGGCCAATCTGAGTCGGCGTGGGAATACGCCGCTCGATGTGGTGTACCCGCTTGGCAAGGAACTCGACCGGGTAGTCATACGCCTCCCCCTGCACGTCCTGGGGCAGGGCAACCGTTACCGCCCCGGTCTCCGCAGGATCCGTAAGCACCCGGAAGGCGTTAATCATGGCGCTCATAAGCTGCTCAGGCCGCTGCACCCGGTCCCAATACCGGCTCACCGCCCGGAACGCGTCGCTTGCGGTATTCGTGTAGTCCTGGGGAAGCTCCACCTGCTGGAGCACCGGGTCCGGCTGCCGGCACGCAAAGGCGTCCCCCGGGAGGAACAGCACCGGTATGCGGTTCACCGTAGCCGTGCCCGCGGCAGTTACCATGTTGAGCGCCCCCGGCCCTATGGAAGAACACACCGCCATCATCCGGCGGCGATTACTCTGCTTGGCAAAACCCATTGCCGCGTGCCCCGCCCCCTGCTCGTTCTTGGCCTGATAGAACCGCAGGGTGTGGTCCTTCGCCGCCAGCGCCTCCCCCAGACCGACCACCACGCCGTGCCCAAAAATGCCGAAGACCCCGTGGACGAATTTGATCTCCTCTCCGTCCGCCTCGATGTACTGATTATCCAGAAACTTCAGCAATGCCTGGCCCATCGTAAGCCGCACCGTCTCTCCCATACTACCGCTCCTTGTTTGTCCAACATAAAAATATTTGGGGGCCTACTCCCAGCAACCTAACTGGGCTTGGGCTGCCATATCCGGTCTTCCGGTCCCATGACCCACGTATGCTCATCGAGGAATATGGGCGTATCCGTGGCAGGTCCGTAATGAGCGCCATCGATGTGGCGGATCACCCATAGGTACCACATGGCGTAACCCGGGGCGGTAACCTGAGGATGCACCTCTCCCTCCCGGATCAAAACCGTATCCCGGTCCCTTAAGATGTAGGGAGTATCGCCTATGGCGGTAAGGCCAAAACCCTGTTCCGGCAGAAAGCGATAGTGATAAATTTCCGGCTGGGGATGATGGTGCGGAGGATAGCTCGACCACTTGCCCGGCACACCGATCACTTCCCCGATAACCAGGTTGGATTCAGGCCGGTTCGTGTCGTCAAAGCAGGTACGCACAATCCTGGTAGCAGTTTCCCGCATGGTCCCTTCGCCGCGGAATTCGCTGCGGCAATCCTCTGGGGTAAAGAGCTTTTCAGCAAATGATTTGGGATTTCCGGTGGCACAGTAATAAAACTCCGCGCCCGCTTCCCCCGCGGTGAACGTAATCTGGTGCTTTGCCCCAACCGAAAGACACCAGGGGGAATAATCAAAAAGATCAGGCCGTGAAACTTCGCGGGACCCCCGAGCGCCTAGGTTTATTACGGCGTTCCCCCGGGCTAAAAGCCATACCCGCTCATCGGTTTCGGAATAGTCAACGTACCGTTCGCCGCTTCCGAACTTAAACACGCCGAACTCCATAAGCATATCTGCCGTAGCGCCCCCCCGAAGAACCAGCGGGGTATAGCCGTAATTAAACGGAGGTTTGTGGTGGAATTGCATAACCCGCTCCTTAGTCCCGCACTGCATCGATACGAACCGGACGCTTTTCCTTAAGGGATTTTGTCGCGGCCAGGGCGGCGTAGAGATCCTCAAGCCCGTCTTCACCTGAGACCGGGACTGGTTTGTCCTGTAACACCGCTTCAACAAAGGCGTTCATTTCAGCAATAAAGGCGTTTTTATAGCGCTCCAGGAAGAAGTAGAGCGGCTTCTCTCCGGTTACCCCCCCCGCATTGGAGAGTTTAACCGTGTTGGGCAGATCGTTTTCCGCCTGCGCCGCTCCCCGGGAACCGAAGACCTCGACCCGTTGATCATAGCCGTAAACCGCTTTCCGGGAATTGTCGATAACCCCCAGAGCGCCGTTGGCGAACTTTAGGGTAACTAGGGCAGTATCCACATCCCCGGCCCTACCAATCGCTGGGTCTATCAGCGCCGCTCCGATGGCATAGACCTCGGTGATCTCGCTCCCCGCCTGGAAACGGGCCATATCAAAGTCGTGGATCATCATGTCGATGAATATTCCCCCGGAAACCGCCGCATAAGCCGGCGCGGGCGGTGCGGGATCCCGTGAACTTATCCTTACGATCTGAACCTCGCCGATCTCCCCGGCCAGAGTGTACTCCCGGATTCGTCGAAAGTTATGGTCAAACCGGCGGTTAAACCCAATTTGCAGTTTCACCCCCGCCTTTGCAGCCGCATTGATGGCAGCCTTGACCCGGGGAACCGTCAGATCTATGGGTTTTTCGCAGAAGATGTGTTTCCCCGCCTCCGCTGCGGCGATGGTCAACGCCGCGTGGGTATCCGTGGAACTGCAAATGAGTACCCCCTGAATCGCCGGATTATCGAAGATGTCCCGGGGGTCCCGCGAAACGATTCCAGCGCCAAGCCCCTTTGCCCATCTTTCCTGCTCTGCGTTCAGGTTACTATCCACCACGCCCTTCAATGAGGCCTGGGGTATAAAACGGGCAATGTTTTCAGCGTGGATTTTGCCGATCCTACCGGCGCCCAGGATACCGATGCTCAATGAATCCGCCATGCCATATCGCTCCTTACTGCAAACGTTTTTAGTCAATACAAATAATACTACCCCCCTTCTGAATTGTAAAGCAAAAAATTTAATTTATTTTGCGCTGATTATATTATTTTGGCCTACTTTTTGTTATGGCATCGTAACAACGTTTCAGCCATGTACGGTTTTGAGCGGCTATTCCAGGATGTAACCCCTTGGAATAGCCTTATTTTATGCAAAAAGAGGGCGGATGGGGAAGAATGGGGAAAAGGAATTTTTTGATACCAGGTGATAAAATAGGTATAACTATCATTACAAATATCGTTACAAAAACAGTTTTCCGCTGAAAAATAAAAGATCATTTTTTTCTTGACAAATGCTAAAAGTGCTTTGATACTTACTTTAAGAAAACGTTTGCAAATAATGTCTTACCGGACATTACCAAAACGAGGAGGATGCTATGAAAAGAACGATTGGTGTTGGTGCGCTGGCGCTGCTGGCAGCGGCGGGGCTTTTCGCAGCCGGCGGGAAGCAGGCGGGCGGAAAGGTCCTGGTTGGGTACGTGTGTACGAACTTTAACGACACGTTCCAAGGGTACATTATGGACGAATTCAAGGGGTATTTCGCGGACAAGCCGGATTTTACCCTTGACTTCCAGGATGCTCAGGAAGACGTGGTGAAGCAGCAGGATCACGTGAACAATCTGATCTCCAAGGGCGCTAAGGCGCTCGTGGTGGTGCCGGTGAATACCAGCGCTATGGCGCCTATCACCAAGGCGGCTCAGGATGCCAAGATTCCCCTGGTATACGTGAACCGGAATCCCTTTGGCGCGGGAGCGCTTCCGGCGAATGTCTTTTACGTGGGGTCTCAGGAGGCTATTGCCGGCGAGCTTCAGATGACGGCGATGGGCAAGGCGCTGAACGGTCAGGGGGGCGTGTGTATTCTTATGGGTAAGCTCGACAACGAAGGGGCTATTCAGCGGACCCAGGGGAATGAGGATACGATTAAGAAATCCTTCCCCGGCATCACGGTGCTTGCGAAGGAGACCGGCAACTGGCAGCGGGACCAGGGGATGAGTCTTACGGAGAACTGGATCACCACCTACGGGGAGAGCCTCAAGGGTATTTTGGGGAATAACGATGAAATGGCCCTGGGTGCAATTGAGGCGCTGAAGGCGGCGGGTAGAACCGATGTGGTGGTGATGGGGGTTGACCGGATTCCCGATGCTATCACCGCGGTACAGAGCGGCGCTATGGCGGCTACGGTGCTCCAGGACGCGGCGGGTCAGGGCCGGGGTGCGGGGGACGCGGTCTACAAGGCGCTTCAGAACCAATCCCAACCTTCAATTACCTGGGTTCCCTTTGTGCTTATCGATAAGGGTAATGTGGCCCAGTACAGTAAGTAATCAGTTTTACCAGGGCCGCCTGGTATGGGCGGCCTTGGCATTGTGCAGGTATGTATGAGGATAAGCTATGAGTGGTGAATATCTTCTTGAAATGCGGAATATTGTCAAAACCTTCCCGGGGGTGCAGGCGCTGCGGGGGGTAAATCTGCAGGTGCGACCTGGGGAGATCCACGCTTTGATGGGGGAAAACGGCGCGGGTAAGTCGACGCTGATGAAATGTATCGCCGGTATCTACAAGCCCACCGAGGGGACTATCTTTTTTGACGGGGCGGTGCGGGAGGGGTATACTCCCCAGGAAGCGCTCAAAATGGGGATATCCATGATTCACCAGGAGCTTAGCCCCGTGCTGTTCAGGCCTATTATGGAAAATGTCTGGCTTGGCCGGGAACCCCTGGGGCGGTTCGGGCTGGTTGATCATAAAAAGATGTACGATATGACCAAGGAGGTGCTGAAGGAGATAGAACTGGACGAAGACCCCGCCTCTCCTATGGCGAATCTTACGGTGGCGAAGATGCAGATGGTCGAGATCGCCAAGGCGGTTTCCCACAACGCAAAACTCATCATTATGGATGAGCCTACTTCCGCTTTGGCGGAGAAAGAGATCAAGCAGCTTTTTATCATCATGCGTAAGCTGAAGAGCCAGGGGAAAAGCGTTATCTTTATTTCCCACAAGTTGGACGAGATCTATGAGATTACGGACCGGATAACGATTTACCGGGACGGGACGTATATTGGCTCTGAAAACACCCGGGACATTACGGTGGACCGGCTTATCACCATGATGGTGGGCCGGAATGTGGACGAACTGTTCCCCAAGGTTCCCTGTCCCATCGGGGATGTGCGGCTGGAAGTCAAGCATCTTTCAAACCGCAAGTACTTCAAGGATGTTTCATTTACCGTGCGGAAGGGGGAGATTTTCGGTATTGCCGGTCTTGTGGGGGCGGGGCGCAGCGAAGTGGTTGAGACGATTTTCGGTATGCGGCCTCACACGGAAGGGGAGATATACATCAACGGGGAAAAGGTTGAAATCAAGAAGCCTGAGGACGCCATAGCCCACGGCATGGCCTGGCTGACCGAGGACCGCCGCAGATCCGGAATATTCCCCATGCTGACGATTCATCTCAATATTGCCATTGCTACTATCCCCAAGTATCTCAATAAGATAGGGATTATCAACCGGGTAGCGCTCAATAAATCCTGCCATGAGTATGTCAAGAAGATACAGGTAAAGACCCCCAGTCTGTATCAGCATGTAGAAAATCTCAGCGGCGGCAATCAGCAGAAGGTCCTGGTGGCCCGCTGGCTTATGACCGATCCTGAAATCCTCTTCCTGGACGAACCGACCCGGGGTATTGATGTGGGCACCAAGTCGGAAATCCACCGGATCATCACCAAACTCGCGGGAGAAGGAAAATCCATTGTGATGATATCTTCAGAGCTGCCGGAGGTGATGGGGATGAGTGACCGCATTATGGTTATGCACCAGGGGAAGGTTACGGGAATCGTTGAAAACAGAAAAGATCTGACCCAGGAAGAATTGATGGCCTATGCCACCAATACCGCTGATGAATCCCAAGGAACCCAAGGAGGAAAACATGACGTTCAATAACACGCAGATACAGCAGATTTTCAGGAAATACGGAATCGTCATCGTGCTTGTTTTGATGGTTATTCTGCTCAGTATTGTCCAGCCCGCCTTTCTCAGCGCGACGAACATTTTCAATATCTTAACGCAGAGCTCTATCTTCGGTATCATGGCCCTGGGCATGACCTTTGTCATCATCAGCAAGGGCATTGATCTTTCGGTCGGTTCCGTGCTGGCCTTCGCCGGGGTCGTAGCCTCCAGTTTCGGACAGGTTGCAACCGCTACGGAGAAGTATTTCCCCAATATGCCGGTGTTGCCGGTGGTAATCCCCATTCTCGCGGCCCTGCTCATCGGCGGTTTCTGCGGCTTTATCAACGGCTTCCTGATAGCCAAAACCAAGATTCCCGCCTTTATCGCCACATTGGGTATGCTGACCATCGCCCGGGGCTTTGCCCTCATCTATACCAGCGGAAGACCGGTGAGTAATCTCGTTCCCGCCCTTACCGCCCTGGGGGGCAAGCTCTTCAATGTCATCCCGGTGCCGGTGATTATCTACTTTATTATGATTCTGGTAAGCAGCGTCTTGCTGAACAAAACCCGCTTCGGCAAAAACACCTATGCCATCGGGGGGAACATCACCGCGGCGGAGGTGTCCGGGGTGAATGTATCGAAGAACATCATTATGATTTATACCTACTGCGGCCTCCTCGCGGGTCTCGCCGCCATTGTCTTTGCCGGACGGGTGGCGAGCGTGCACCCCGGCGCCGCCGATGGATATGAGTTGACCGCCATTGCCTCAACCACCATAGGGGGAACCTCCCATTCAGGCGGCATCGGGACCATAGGCGGGGCGTTTGTGGGCGCCCTGGTGCTGTCGGTGCTGCGGAACGGTTTTACCCTCCTGGGAGTAAACGCCTACTGGCAGAAGGTCGCTGAGGGCCTCATCATCGTGGGCGCGGTGATCGTGGATATGCGGAAGAATGCGAAACGGGACTAACTCTGGGCGGACGCGTCATGCTCCGTCAATGTAATAACAAAAACAAAAAGGAACTTATTATGAACAAAATACGTATTGGCTCCATAGGTTTGGGCCGTCTTGGATTGCAGCATGCGGAAAACATCGCTTTCAGGATGCGGAACGCGGAACTTACGGCCCTCTGCGATGTGGATACGGCGAAACTGGATCAAGCGGCGGATCGTCTCGGCGTGAAGCGCCGGTTTACCGCCTTTGAGGAACTGATTTCCTGCAAGGAAGTGGACGCGGTGGTCTTGGTTTCCCCTTCGGCGCTGCACACCAAACAGATAGCCCAGGCGCTGGACGCCGGGAAGCACGTATTTTCGGAGAAACCCCTGGGCGTTACCGTAGGGGAGTGCAAAGCCGCGGAAAAGGCCGTGGAAGCCCATCCGGACCTGGTGTTTATGCTGGGCTTTATGCGCCGCTTTGACGAATCCTACCAGTACGCCCATACCAAAGTGCGTGCCGGGGAAATCGGGAAACCGGTCCTGTTCCGTTCCTACAGCCAGGACCCGGAAAAATACATCGCCGGCAGCATTGCCTTTGCCCCCCATTCGGGAGGCCAGTTCCTCGATATGGCGGTCCATGATATAGACCTTGCCCGGTGGTTCACCGGTTCCGAGCCGGAAACGGTCTATGCCATCGGGGGCTGTTACGCCCACCCGGAATTTGCCGCGTACAAGGATGGAGACAACGTATCCTGCCTTATGCGGTTCAGGAACAACACCATGGTGTTTCTGTTTGCCGGCAGAACCGCCCCCCACGGGTACAACGTGGAAACCGAGATCATCGGGACCAAAGGCATACTCCGTATCGCCTCGGTACCCCAGAAAAACCTGGTGGAAGTACTGGACGAACAGGGGGTCCGCAAGGAGTGCAGCGTCAATTTCCTGGAGCGCTTTGACACCGCCTATGTCAACGAGGTCCAGGAATTTGTGAACTGTATCATAGACGGCCGGAAACCGGAGGTAAGCGTGTACGACGGGACCAGAGTCTCCGAAATCGCCTATACCTGTAAAGCCGCATTTGAACAAGAGACCTTGTTGCACTTTTAGGCGATAGGGTGAACGGTGGGGACGCAACAAATGAAACCCTGGGTTAGGGTTTCCCAAAATAGAAAAAGGAAGCGGAGGGGGTAGCAATTCGAGGCAGCTCCAGGGTATTATGGTAGGGTAAAGCGGGGCGGGTCCCGCCTGCCAATCCAAGTACCCAGGGGAGCAGCATGATAGGCATAAAGGATATTGCGAAAAAAGTTGGGATGTCGCCTGCTACGGTTTCCCGGGTGATAAACGGAAAAAAACATGTAAATCCGCAGCGCAGGGAACAGATACTCAAACTTATCGAAGAGACCGGGTATGTGCCGAATAAAGCCGCAAGAAGCATGGTACTACAGCGCAGTTACACGGTTGGTATTGTTATTCCCACGACGTTTAATATATTTCAGCGCCAGCTTTTTTCGATCATGGAAAAACGGCTTGAATCATTTGGGTATTATACCTTGTTTTTGTTTGTCAATTTTAATACGGAAAGTGAGACTGAATGTCTTAACCGCCTCAAGGCGGAAAAACTTGACGGGTTTATTATGATCCACGAGATAAAAAGTCCGTATTTTTACGAATACCTGGAGAGCGTAAACTTGCCGGTGGTTACTGCTACGTTTCGTTATGGCAGTATTCCGGGGATTCATGTGGACGAGGAGAAGGCGGCGTTTGAAGCCATAAATCACCTGGTTAATTTGGGGCACCGAAAAATCAATCTGCTGGTTGGTGGAGATTTTAGTTTTAGCAAGCAGCGGATGGAAGGTTACTATAAGGCCCTGGGTGCGGCGGGAATAGAGCGGGACGAAAGGCGTGTCTTTCTTGCCCGGCAGTATACCATGGAATACGGTATAAACGCGATGCGTGAAATGCTGTTACGGGGTAGGGATTTTACCGCCCTGTTTGCCGCCACTGACGAACTGGCGATAGGCGCTATCCGGGCGCTCAGGGACGAAGGCGTCCGGGTTCCCGAAGATGTTTCCGTGATTGGGTTTGATGACATTGAGATAGCTAATTACACCGTTCCCCGGCTTACTACCATACATCAGCCGATTACGGAGATAGGGGAAGAAACAGCGCTGGCCCTACACCGGCAGATAAACGGCAGTAACCCGGTTAAACAGGACAGAACGCTTTCATATCAGCTTAGTATACGGGAATCTACCGCTCGGGTACCGTAACAGGCGGCTCAAGAATTCAGGCCGACTTCGCCTGAGTAAACCGCCGTTTTTTTACGGTACCCAGCAGTTTTAGTTTTGCGAGGAGGCAATGTTATGGATAAAGAACAGTTGGATTTTTTAAAGGCCCAGGCCAAAGAAATACGGAAACTTACCATCGAAGAAATCGGTACCCTGGGAACCGGTCACATAGGCGGCTCCATGTCCATCGCGGATCTATTGGCGCTGCTCTATTTTCACCGGATGAAGTTGGACCCCATCCAGCCCAGAATGAGGGATCGGGATCAGTTGGTGGTTTCCAAAGGCCACGCAGGACCTGCAATATATGCGGCCTTGGCGCTCAGGGGTTTCTTTCCCAAAGACTGGCTTAAAACCCTGAATCAGGGTGGCACAAGGCTGCCCAGCCATTGCGACAGAAACCTTACTCCGGGCATCGACATGACCGCAGGTTCCCTAGGGCAGGGGTTCTCCGCTGCCCTGGGAATCGCGCTTGCCCTGCGGATCGACCGAATCGACGCCAGGGTTTATACGGTTCTCGGCGACGGCGAGTCCGACGAGGGCCAGGTTTGGGAAGGGGCCCTGTTTGCGGCGGCCCAAAAGCTCTCCAAGGTAATCGCCTTTACGGATTACAACAAGCAGCAACTGGACGGCTGCACTAAGGACATCATCGACCTGGGTGAACTGGACGCCAAGTGGCGGGAATTCGGTTGGTTTACCCAGCGGGTAAACGGCCATGATATTGCCGCCCTGGACGACGCGATTGAAAAGGCGATGGCGCAACATGAAAAGCCATCGATGATTGTGATGGACACCATCAAGGGAAAGGGCTGCAGTTTTGCCGAGGGTATCGAAAAGAACCACAGCATGAACTTTAATCTGGAAAAGGCACGGGAAGCGATTGCCGCCCTTGATGCGGAGTAGGGGATCGGCGTTTATGCCGGATCTTTTTCAAAATCAGGAGTAACGATATGGAAACAAGAGAAATACGTCAGGCCTATGTGGATACCCTTCTTGAACTGGGGGCAAAAAATCCCAATATCGTGGTGTTGGAAGCGGACCTTATGTCCTGCACCAACACCGGTGCTTTCAAGAAAGCCTATCAGGATCGGTTTTTTAACGTGGGTATCGCCGAAGCCAACATGGTCTGCGTTGCCGCCGGGCTTTCCGCAGCCGGGAAGATTCCCTTTGCCGCAACCTTTGCCTGTTTTGCCTCCCGGCGGGTCTACGATCAGTTTTTTATTTCCGGTAATTATGCACGGCTTAATGTAAAACTGGTGGGTACCGATCCCGGAGTTACCGCTGCTTTTAACGGCGGTACCCACATGCCCTTTGAGGATCTTGCCCTGATGCGGGTGATTCCCCATCTTACCATCCTCGAGCCCTCCGACGCGATCAATGCCGCCGCGCTGGTGAAAGAGGCGGCGGAACGCTACGGCTGTGTGTATATCCGGTTTCCCCGCAAACCCGTACCGGTTTTGTATGCCCCGGATGAGCGCTTCGCCATAGGCAAGGCGAAGATTCTTAAATCGGGAACAGATATCTGCTTGGTAGCCCTGGGAAGTCTTATGGTAAACGAAGCCCTTAAAGCACGGGAACTGCTCAGGGCGGACGGAATCGATGCTGGGGTACTGGATGTGCTCAGCCTCAAACCCATCGACCGCGAAACGATCCTGGGCGAGGCTGCGAAGGTCAAAGCCGTGGTGAGTGCAGAAAATCACCAGATTATCGGGGGGCTTGGCAGTGCGATTGCCGAACTGCTCGCGGAAAGCGGCTTCCGGGGCAAATTTGCCCGTATAGGCATCCGGGACGAGTTCGGCGAAGTGGGTACCCAGGATTATCTGGTTAAGCGTTTTGGCCTTGACGCGGAAACCCTGGCAGCCCAGTCAAGGCAACTAGTGGGATAAGGGCCGCCTCATCAACACCGCCGCCCTTCCCCTTTTGGGGTATCGACCGTGTAACCTCAGAGACGATACGAACCTCACGAACAAGGTGCGTAGCAATTTTGGCTCTTACGGTCTATGCTGAAAAGAGCCCTTCAACCGGTTACACGATGTTGCCATGACGCCCTATTATATCCATGCCGACCTTGACGCCTTTTACGCCTCGGTTGAACAGCTTGACCATCCCGAATACCGGGGGAAGCCGGTTATTGTCGGCGGACTTCCCGGGGACCGGCGCAGCGTGGTCTCCGCCGCCTCCTATGAGGCGCGGAACTACGGCGTCCATTCCGCCATGCCCATAGTCCGCGCCTATGAGCTATGTCCAGCGGGGATATACCTGCGGGGCAATATGCGGCGCTACCGGGAAAAATCCGCAGAGGTCATGGGGATCTTCTCGGACTTCTCCCCCGAGGTAAGGCAGATTTCGATAGACGAGGCATTCCTGGATATTACCGGAACCCAAGGGCTTTTTGGCCCTCCGCCGGAAATAGCAAGAAAACTCAAAGAGGCGGTCCGCGGTAAAACCGGCTTAACCGTTTCGCTGGGACTTGCCTCCAACCGGTATGTGGCCAAAATAGCCTCGGGGATGTCAAAGCCAGACGGAACCTACATCGTTCCCCCCGGCGGAGAGGAACCGTTTATGTGTTCCCTCCCGGTGGCCAAAATCTGGGGCGCGGGAAAAAAAGCCCAGGAGCAGTTCAAAAAATACGGCCTGAAAACAGGCGCGGATATTCACCGCCTGTCCCGTGAAACCCTCTCCCACATTTTCGGAAAAGCCTTTTGCCTTTTTTTATACCGCGCCGTCCGCGGTGAAGCCGCAGCCTCCTTTGAGGATGCACGGGGTACTCATTCAATGAGCGTCGAGCGGACCTTCCCCTATGATGTATATGACGAGTTTACCATAGAAACCGAGTTATTTGCGCTATGTCAGACCATCATGTTCCGCCTCCTGGATGGTCATTGGCAGAGCAGGACTGTTTTTATCAAAATCCGCTACCATGATTTCTCCACGATCAGCGCCCAGGAATCCCTTCCCCGGCCGGTACATACCATCAATGAATTGTTTGAACATCTTTCCGATCTGTTCCGCCGGAAATACCAGAGCGGTAGGGGGATCCGCTTAATCGGTGGGGGACTGGCGAACCTGGAAACCGGCAAGGCCGCCCATCAGGGGGAGCTGTTTGACACTGGCAATGAAAAAGAACGGAATTTGGAACAGTGTATTCTTGAAATCAACAAAAAATTTCCCAGCGCCGCGTTAAAAAAAGGACGTTCCTGGCTGGTGGATACCACAAGTTTGACTAAGCGCGTATCCCTCAATAATATTTGCGTTACGAACGGCGATAAAAGCACCAGCAACCATGAGTAATCCCACATACCCTGAGGTCAGTTGCTCATACCGAACCGGCAGTTTGCGGAACCGGTTCTCCTGAATAGTTCTGGTCAAGGCACAGCTGCGGGGGGACTCCCTTCACCCCCGACATGGCTCCCCGCGTTTATCCTCTGAGGCGGCGTATTCCCCATCATGCTTCCTCCAGGTCATCAAAGCACACCCTCGGCCAATGCCGTATATCCCCTAGGAAGCAGGTATGACCGGAACCTTACCCATGACCCCGCCGGCCTACGGCGCCCTGGGAGCCGCCCTGGGCTATTACGGATTCAGCGTCTTCTCCCGCAGTACCAACGGGATCCTCTTGCTCGCGGTTACCCTCCTGAGCCTCACCCAGGTCTTGGCCCACAGTCCGGAGCTGCTGGTCAACACGCCGAACCGCTGCCAAGGACTGCGCCGGGGCAGGGTGTACACTCTTGCCCTGGTCCTGGGCCTGAGTCTGGGGCTTGCCGCTGGAAGCAGGGTAACGCCGCTTTGGTTTGGCATCCCGGTAGACCAGGTCCGGGGCATCTCCGGGACCCTCCAGGAAGACCCTCGATCCTTGCATGAGCGCCGGGGCAGCGGATACCTGAGCTTGCGGAGCGTGTCCGGGAACGGAGGCCTCTGGGCATCCGCCCGGGGAACCCTACTGGTATTCTTCCCGGATGGAGTTATCCCCCGCTTAGGAAAAGAACGGGAATTCGGCAGAGGGAGCGGCGTATATATAGAAGGCATACTCCTTACCCCGGATTCCGGTAAAGCACGCTGGGCCTTCCGCGCCCAAGCAGTACACGTCCTGCGGCCCGCTCCGGCCTTGGAACAGATCCGAACCCAGTGGCGCATGCAACTGACCGCGCGATTCGCCGAAGCTCCCTGGGGAGGGCTGGCAGGAGCGCTCTTACTGGGGGTGAAGGATAACCTGGATACGGAACTCTCCCAGGCATACCAGGCTGCAGGGTGTTCGCACGTCTTAGCCCTCTCAGGGATGCACCTAGCCATCTTTGCGGGGACGCTGGCTTTTTTCCTCAAGAAATCCCTAGGCCGCAAGGCCGCAGCCCTGTTGAGCGCATGCTGCGTCATAGGGTATGTATACCTGGCGGGGAACCTCCCCTCATTAGAGCGAGCCGCCATCATGTATCTCCTGGGAACCGCAGCCGTCCTCGGTTCCCTCCCGAAACCGGGGCCGTCCCTCTTGGGTATGAGCTTCCTCATCCAAATCCTGCTGCGTCCGGACTCAGGACAGAGCGTCTCCTGCATCCTCTCCTATCTGGCCTTGGGAGGTATCCTGTTCCTCGGTAAGGCTATCCATGAGCTGATCCAGGGGCTGATCCCCGAAATTATCGCGCAGCCCCTCGCCGTGTCCCTGGGGGCTTTCGTCGCCACCGCCCCAGGAATAGCCTCCTGCTTCGGCGTCCTGCGGCCTATCGGGATTCTCGCCGGGCTTATCATTGTACCGCTTACCACGGTGTTCATGCTGGGGGCCTTGGCTGCGCTGATCCTGCCCTGGAGCGCTCTTGGGCAGTTCCTGCAATTCCTGTATGATGTACTCAACCGTTTGGTCTCCCTGGCCGCAGTGGTTCCCGGGATTTCCGTTGCAGCTACCCTGAGCAGCGCAATACCGGTATCGGTTCTGTCCCTGGGGGTATCCGCAGGGCTCATGGTTTTGAGCCATAGACAAAAAACACGAAGGAACAGCCTTGCACCCTTTGACTGATAGTGGTACTGCCGCTCCCCTTAACTACGATTCCCCGACAGCGCTGAAGGCTTTTCTGGATGCCCAGGGTCTGGGTATGCGGAAGAAATTCGGCCAGCATTTTCTCATCAACCCGGACGCGCGGAAGCTCCTCTTAGACGCCCTGGATTTCAACCCCGGGGACGCGGTCTGGGAGGTAGGCCCGGGCCTGGGGGCCATGACCTGGGGCCTTCTGGAACGGGGGGCCCTGGTGAAGGCCTTTGAGATCGATCCGGGGTTTATCAACGTATTGCAGGCCTTTTGGGGCTCCCATCCTCGGTTCCGCCTGATTGCGGGGGATGTGCTTAAAACCTGGCCTCAGGCCGGGGATGAGGAGTATCTGTTGGGGAATCTGCCCTATACCATCGGCTCTCGGTTATTAGGGGTCCTTATCGAAAACAACCGGCTCTTTACCCGCATGGTGGTAACGGTGCAGCGGGAACTGGTTCAGCGCATGGGAGCATGCCCTGGTTCAAAGGACTACTCCTCTTTTTCCGTGCTCTGTACCTCGGCCTATACGGTGCAGCCCCTCAAGGTATTGAAAGGCCCTTCCTTTTATCCGGTCCCCCATGTGGATTCCCAGGGGGTCAGGCTTGATCTGCGTACCGATGTGGACCCCCGAACCTATCCGGCCTGTTTACGGCCCCTGGTCCGGCATTTGTTTGCTTCCCGGCGAAAGACCATTAAGCATAACCTGTACAGTTTTATCGTTTCGTATATACTTACTAAACAGGAAGCGGCGGATCGTACCCAG
Organism: Treponema sp.; assembly: GCA_031274565.1. Classification (GTDB taxonomy): domain Bacteria; phylum Spirochaetota; class Spirochaetia; order Treponematales; family Breznakiellaceae; genus JAIRLU01. The sequence continues at coordinate 3,114 of JAISPY010000108.1, read as the reverse complement.
GAGGTATTGGCAGGTTGCGGTATACCGGCGGATACCCGGGCCGAGGCATTGGGACTTGAGGATTTTGTGGCTATGGCCGCGGCTTTAGCCCGAGACCACCCGCGGTTTACCCTGGAGTAACGCCGCTTACCGCCACCCCGGAGCGGATGCGCTGTCTTCACGGAGAACAAGAGAAGAAAAAGAACATAAGGAGGAGCGCTGAGTATGGAGATCAGTGATGCGGTAAAGCGAATACAGGAACGGATTGAGGCAGCCTGCGTCCGTTCCGGCAGAGACCGCGCCGCAATTCGGCTCATGGGGGTATCGAAGTTTCAGGGCATTGCCGCAATCGAGAAAGCCTGGGAGGGAGGTATCAGGCTGTTTGGGGAAAGCCGGGTCCAGGAGGCTGCGGAGAAATTTATCCCCTTTAAGCGGCAGCATCCGGAAGTGGAACTGCACCTCATCGGTTCCCTCCAGCGCAATAAGGCAAAGACCGCGGTCTCCCTGTTTGAGGGTATTCAATCGGTGGATCGGGAGGCCCTGATCGCCGAACTGGGGATGTGGACCGTGCAGCGGGAAAAGCCCTTGGGGATTCTCTTGGAGTTCCATACCGGGGAGGAGACCAAGTCCGGGTTTTCCGGAGTGGATGCGCTCTGCCGGGCAACGGAACAGGTCCTCTCCTATCCAGGGCTGGCCCTGCAAGGGCTTATGACCATTGCCCCCTATACGGACGATACGGCCCGAATCCGGGCATCCTTCCGGTCCCTGGTTGCGGCGCAGCATACCCTGGCTTCCCGGTTTCCCGACGGTGATTGGTCGTGTCTTTCTATGGGCATGTCTGACGACTTTGAGATTGCGATCGAAGAAGGATCCACCCTGGTCAGAATAGGCTCCGCCCTATTCGGCCCACGCGAGCCATGAAGCGGATACTCCCCCTCGTGCTGGCGGCTATGGTCGCGCCGGTCCATGCCCAAACCGACACCGAGACGACTACGACCTGGTTTGATACCACCGGTTTACCCCAATGGGCCAAGGACGTGCGGCGCGCGGAGATCGTCGCTTTCGGTTCCTTTCCGTTTACCATGTTTCTCGCCACCACCGCCGTGGATTTATATCGCAGCGCCACCCATGATTGGGATACCCGCTATGCTCCCTGGCCCGCTAAGGCTGCGGGAGCAGTGGATATGACCGAGGATGAACAACTGATCACCATCACTGCGGCGGCATTGAGTTCGGTGGTGATATCCCTGGTTGATTTCTTTATCGTCCATTACAAGAGAACCAAACAAGCCCGAAAACTGGATACCCAGCCTGGAGAGATTCCCATTATCATCAGAAAGCCCCTGCTCGAAGAAAATCTTGCAGCCCCGGTTGGCCCAGAGGAGCCTTGAGTGCCGTCGTATCATTGTACCGTAACCGACGAGCTTCCTAGGCCCCTACGGCTGGATCGGTATGTGGCGGAGTATCTCCAGGTACTGAGCCGTTCACAGATTAAAACCAGGGCGTTAGCAGCCCGGCTTAACGGGAAAGTGGTAAAACCCTCCCGACCGGTGAAGCGCGGGGATCGGCTGGAGCTTACCTGGGCGGATCCGGAACCTGCGGACCTGCTTCCTGAAGACCTTCCCTTAGAACTCATCTATGAAGATGAGCAGGTGGCGGTGGTTAATAAGGCGCAGGGTATGGTGGTGCATCCGGGCGCGGGGAACCATCGGGGTACCCTGGCCAATGCCCTTTTGTTCAGACGGCTCCATCAGGGCGGTTTGCACGCCGGCGAAGCTTTTCGCCCTGGCATCGTGCATCGGTTGGATAAGGATACCTCCGGGGTGATCATCACCGCATACAATGACCAGGCCCTGGCGTTTCTGGCAGACCAATTCAAGCGCCGGCAGGTGCGGAAATGGTACGGGGCCTTGGTGCGGGGTTCCTTACCGGAGGCATCCGGTTCCATCGAGACCCGCATCAGACGGGATCCCCGGGATCGGAAACGGTTCACCGTTTCCCTGGACCAGGGGAAAATCGCCCTAACCCGCTACCGGGTAATCCGTTCTTGGGGCGCTCATTCCCTGGTGTTTCTGAAACCCCACACCGGCCGTACCCATCAGTTGCGGGTACACCTACGTCATATCGGACACCCGATCCTGGGGGATCCTCTGTACGGCATACCAGACCCCGGTTTCCCCAGGGCAAGCCTCATGCTCCACGCTCAGCGCCTCACCCTGATCTTACCCGGAGACCAGGAACCGCGGACTTTCAGGACGTCCCTCCCTCCCCGGTTTCTGGAGGCGATACGCTGCCTTGAAACGCGCTGAACCCTCCGCGGATTAAAAGCATTACGCTGCGTTCCGGCGGTATTGCCGTTTTGGCCCGGCGCAACCCGACTGGGGTTACAGACCTGTTGAGACTGTCGAATTAGTCCCTGATATGCCAAGCCGCAACCATATATAGTATAACATTCAACAATGATACGCTCTATGTAGCGGTACGAGAGCTGTAAAATTATTTTTCCGACAGTCTCGTTATGTACAGTGTGCTCGTACTTTATTTAGAATCTTCACGGTTTAATACCCCGCGGCTTGCCGCGGCTGAAAGTAAGAATATGCTGGAAGGATGAGTGAAATCATCCATAAAGAACATACTGTAAGTACGCTGATGTATCATATAGTATGCCTGGCAAAATACCGAAGAGCGGTAATACCAGAAGAGGTCGACAAGGAACTACGGGAAATATGCCTTGGGATAGAAGCAAGGTATGAGATAACATTTTGGAGGTGATCTAGAAAGTATGATGGATAGAGGAACGGGAAATGATAAAAAGGACAAAAGATGATTCTATGAAAGAATGACAATCAATATAGAAATCAGTTGCCCTCATTGCCACAATCATAGCGTAAAGCGGAACGGGAAAAAAAGCAAGAGTAAACAAAACTTCATCTGCAAAGACTGCGGCCGCCAGTTTATAAGTGACCATGAAAGAACCTACAAAGGCACCTATTCTTGGGTCAAAAACCTTATAAAGATCATGCTGGTCCGGGGAATCGGCATACGAGACATCAGTGTAGTACTATGCGTAAGCATTACCACCGTCTTAAAAGTGCTCAAATCGGGAAAATATAAGATACAGCCAAAACAACGTCA
>JAISPY010000028.1 GCA_031274565.1 Treponema sp. | reverse complement strand
TTGACGCTAATCAGCATTGCCCTATTGTTTTTCTCGTTTTCCTGCGGAAAACTGCGAAAAACCACATTAAAGTATGCACTGATTTATTCTCGATTGAATAAATCAGTGCTTCCCTAGAGCAGGTATTCCTGTTCGTACTGCTGCAGCCGGGCATTATCCGGGGCAAAGGTCAGGGCCTGCTTCAGGTAGTATACCACCCGGCGCTGGTCCTTACGGCGGTGATACAGTTCCACCATAGCCATGAGGGCATTGAGGTTCCGGGGGTCTTCAAAGAGACTGGATCGGAGATCCTCCAATACCTCCGCTTCAGTACCCCTGATACGGCTCCGCAGGTAATAGTACTGCGCTTTTACTGCCCCTTCGGTGCCAGCAAGATGACTTTCTATAAGCCTCTGCGCCTCGTCCCGCTGTCCTCTATCAATAAGCGCGGCAATATAGGCTATGGTACCCTCTTCGCTTGTAGGATTTTGTTCATGGAATTCCTGAGCATAGGAGAAGGCCGCGGCGGCGTTTCCCAGGCCTTGCGCGACCTGCGCGGCGCTCAAAAGGTACTGGGTACGGCGCTCTTGGAGCAGCCGGTCCACATAGCCCTGCGCATCCTCCCAGGCTTCCCGCTGGACCGCATCCCGGAAGGCCAGGTCCACCAGCTCCAGGGAAGAATGCTCCACCGCTAATAGACTCCGCAGCAATTCCCGGCCCTCAATTTGGTGCTCCCGCCGACTGGATTCCAAGAGCAGCGCTGCGGTATATACCGACGCCTCCTCGTCCATCGGGAACATTTTGAGGATGCCCCGCAGGTAGGTGAGGGCAGCATCCCGGTTATGGTAGCCTTCGGCCTGCACCTTGGCCCGGAGCAGCAGATAGAGTCGATCATTCGGCTTGAAAGCAGCGTAACGATCCAGCGGAACCAGGGCTTTGAAAAATTGACCCTGTTCCACCAGGGTATGGGCCTGCATAAGCATGAATTCCGGGTCTTGAGTATCCCGCTGCAGGATCTCTGCAATGGCCTGTTCTGCCCGCGACCAATCCCGGGCAGCGTAATAGATTCGGGCCAGGTGCTGTTTGATCAGGATATTATCGGGGAAACGGCTAAGCAACTGCTTCAACGCGTCGATGGCTTCTGATTCTTGTCCGATTCCCGCGAGGACCCGCGCCTGACCCAGTACCGCCGGGTAACACTCGTCGAATAGCTCGTAAACCCGCTTATATGCGGCGATTGCCCGAGTGGGGCGATTTGAACGTTCATAGATAAGCCCCATGAAATACGGCGCAAGCACCGCCTGGGGATTGAGTTCTTCCGCCCGCCGTAAATCCGGCAGGGCGTCCAAGAGCCGTTCCGGCCGGTTTTTTGAAGTCTCTGAAAAAAGGGCCAAACAGGGTAGTACCTGTTCCAGGTAGTCTTGCGTATTTGGCCGCGGGGAAACATATATCCCTTCCGCCACATTCTGGAGTATCCGGCTATAGCTATGGGTCTGGGACTGGTTCCGGACCGGAACGGGAACCGCTCTATCAGGGTACACGATCTGGATAAGCCGTGCGATTACGGCATTCATTACCCGGCCGAATTCACTGCCCTCCAATTCCCGGGTACGGATCAAGTCCCGGGCTTCCAAGAGGGACGAAAGGGTTCCCTGTTCGGTTAAAGAACGGATCTCATCCACAATGCCTCGATCCGCAGGAGAAGCTGGCCGTTGCGGCGGTGCGGTCTCATGCACCGTCGGGGTATACGAGACGATGGGGAGCTCCTGAGGCGGCGCTGGCGTACTGCAGGAGACGCCGAGCAGCGACCCTAGGGCCACAAGATGAAAATACCTGCGTACAGGACGTATCATATAGCACATCTCGTATAACGACACCACTATGGTCAGACCCTTGCTCCCGAGGAGCAAGACCCTGCTGTTACGTATGGTTAGTACTCAGAGAAATGAGCACCAGGATGAGTCCGGTGAGCACTACGAGGAGCGGCCACCATTGGATGATGAACTGAGAAAAAGAGAAAGGCACTATGCCAAATGAAAAGATAAGCAGTACGCATCCCAAGAGGACAAACGCGATGGAAGGAACCACATACCGGCTTCGCAAGGTCCCATAACGATGCCAGCCTGCGGGAAAGAGGGCGAGTCCTGAGAATACCGATATGAGCGGCCAGGCTTTTGAAAATGCCACAGGGATGATCCTGAGGGCCGAGAGAAATAGGAAAAAGCCTACCAGCATGAAAAAGGCAGCAAAAAAAAGATACAAGGAACGTTTATTGAGTTTTATCGCCAAAACCGCGCAGCCAGACCCAAGGATCACAAAGAAGAAGGAGGCTAACACGGATATTCGGGAGGTACCGGCGATATTTCCCAGGAGAAACGCGCTCCCCAGGAACATGAGCAAAAGACCAATAATAAAAATGAGCCGGGCTGCCCTTCGACGGATTGATAAAGAAACCATGGTATTACTATACTCATAAGGGGAATCCGAGTGCAAGTATACGATCAGCGGGGCGATTCAGTAGTTAAACGGTTAATGCCTATCACGATGAGCCTGCTGACTAATCTCCCAGGAGAAACCGCGCAGTTCCTCACGCAGCAGGCCAGTCGCAGCGCCTATGACCGAGGACAATTTTGCTTCAGCCTTTACCCATCCCCTGATTGTCATGGAGCATCACCAGTGCTATACTTATTTCCGATGAAATGCGTCAACGGCATCCCGATACACTATGTCGATACCGGCTCTGGGGAAACGGTTCTTTTTTTGCATGGCTGGGGGACTGATTTTTCATCCTTTACCCCCTTCCTGGAGGCAATAGCCCCGTATTACCGGGTCTGTGCCCTGGACCTGCCCGGATTCGGCCAGAGCGGGGAACCCCCGGATGCCTGGTCCGTGGATGATTACGGGGATTTTGTGGTGGCATTCATGGTGGAGCAAGGCATCGACCGGGTCATACTGATCGGACATTCCTTTGGGGGGAGGATCACCATCAAGCTGGCCGCAAGAAAGAACCTGCCGGTGGAGATTACGAAAATCGTCCTCGTGGACAGCGCCGGGATACGGCCTAAGAAAACACGCAAACAGCAGGCCCGGCTCTGGATCTACCAGGGGGTAAAGCGGATTATTGCTTGGGAGGCCATAAAAAAAAGAACCCCCGGCTTACTGGAGCGCTGGCGTCAAAAACACGGCTCCCCGGACTACCTAAACGCCAGTCCGAGGATGCGGGAATGTTTTGTCCGGATAATCCAGGAGGATCTAACGCCCTGTCTTCCCCAGATACCCTGTCCCACCCTTTTGTTTTGGGGAACGGCGGATCAGGATACGCCCTTAGCGGACGGGAAGCTTATGGAACGGCTTATTCCTGACGCGGGACTGGTAACCCTCCCGCAGGCAGGGCATTATTCATTTTTGGATCAGCCCGCGCTCTTCCGCAGGGTGCTGGATTCATTTTTAAACATTCCCCGATGATTATGACCCTTATTGGACAAGTCCTACCCATCGTGGTCTTTGTATGCTGCTATATACCTGTCGTCCTCTATGATTACCACATGTTTCAGCTTAACTCCTACGATATGGGGACCCAGATAAGCTGGTTAGTCCGCAATAGTATCCGGGGGTATGTGCTTAGGCATCTGGGCTTCCTCTATTATGGCATCAAACCGCACCAGGCAAAAAAGCCCTTAGTGTATACCAACCGGGTTAAACGGATGCTCCTGACCAACGGGATCCTGGTGGCCGCCGGTATCGCCGGCGTCTGCTTCCAGGGAAGTCTCCTCTTCACCCCCCTCGGCCTCTTTTTCTTGAGTCCGATCCTGGTACTGCTCTCCAATTGCATCAATGCCCCGCTGGAACGGGCCATAAACCGGTGGTACATCGCGGATGCGCGGAGGATATTACAAAAAATGCCCCGCTTACTCGTCATCGGTATTACCGGAAGCTATGGAAAAACCAGTACCAAGTATTTCCTCTACCGGCTCCTCTCCCCCCGGTACCAGGTACTGATGACCCCCGAAAGTTACAACACCCCCATGGGGGTAGTTAAGACCATCCGGGGTCAGCTTAAACCTATCCATGAAATCTTTATCTGCGAAATGGGAGCGAAAAAACCCGGAGAAATAAAAGAGATCTGCGACATCGTGCATCCCCACTACGGCATCATCAGTTCCATAGGTCCCCAGCATTTGGAAACCTTCAAATCCCTGGACAATATTATTAAAACAAAATTTGAACTGGCCCGTGCCCTGCCTGAGGATGGTCTTATGTTCCTCAATTATGAAAACGACTATATACGGCAGACCCCTGCGGGCAGAAAGACCGTTTCCTATGGCAGAACCAGCGCGGGGTGCGATTATACGGCCCGGAACATCCGGGTTTCCAGCGCTGGTTCATCCTTTGCTATTACCCTGTCAAGCGGCAGGGAACAGCATTTTGAAACAAAACTCCTGGGCATGCATAATGTGGAAAACATTACCGGCGCTATCGCGGTGGCTGATTACCTGGGGCTTGATCCCGAAGACTTACGCCTCAGCGTCCGCCGGCTTGAGAGCGTTCCCCACCGGCTTGAGCTTATCCGCCGCAATGGAATAACTATCATCGATGACGCCTTTAACGCCAATGTCAGCGGGACCAAGGCCGCCCTGGAGGTACTCAATGGGTTCGACGCCTTTAAAATCCTCATAACTCCCGGGATGATTGAACTGGGGGAACAAGAGGATGCGTACAACCGGGAGTTCGGCAGAGCAGCGGGCCGGGTCTGCGATTATGTGATCCTCGTCGGGGCCCGGCAGACCCGGAGCATTTTGGCAGGCCTCAGAAGCGTTCAGTACCCGGAGGAAACCATATACATCGCCGAACAGGTAGAAGAAGCCTTTAGAAAGATCGATACTATCCCGGCAAAGGGATTACCGAAAGTCGTACTCCTGGAAAATGATTTGCCGGACAACTATTAGGGGGAACCATATGGGAATACGGGTCGGTGTGTTTTTCGGCGGCAGAAGTGTGGAACATGAGATTTCCATTATTTCCGCAATCCAGGCAATCAACGCCCTGGACAAAACCAAGTACCAGGTCATACCAGTGTACATCACCCGGGAGGACGCCCTCTATACCGGGGACCACATGGGCGCCATAGAAGCCTACCGGAATATCCCGGAGTTGGTAAAGAAAAGCCAGCGAGTGCTTTGCGTTGCCCAGGGAGGGGTCTGCGATTTACTGAAATATCCGCCGAAACGCTTCGGTAATCCGGTCTATGCTTCCTTGGATATCGCCTTCCCCATCGTTCATGGTACCAACGTCGAGGACGGCGGCTTGCAGGGCTTCCTCAAAACCCTGTCCATCCCCTTTGTGGGATGCGACGTTACCGCCTCTGCGGTGGGGATGGATAAGTATATTCAGAAAACGATCCTCCAGGCCAATAATATCCCGGTCTTGGACTGCAAGCGGGTTTGGGTAAAGGCCTATTTCAAAGATACCGGACGGATCATCGGCGAAATCGAAGCCGCCTTCCCGTACCCGCTCATCGTAAAGCCCCTCAATTTAGGTTCGAGCATCGGGATTAGAAAAGCCCGGGATACTGAAGAACTCCGCGGTGCCTTTGACTATACCTTCCAATTTACCAATACCGCCCTGGTTGAGCAGGCGGTCTCCCCTTTAAAAGAGATCAACTGCGCGGTCTTAGGGGACGCTGAAGCTGCGGAGGCGTCGGAGTGTGAAGAGCCTTTGAGCAGCGACGCAATCTTGAGTTACAACGATAAGTATGTTTCAGGAACCAAGGGGATGAGCGGGGCAAAACGGAAACTTCCCGCGGATATCAGCGCGGAAGAACGAGAGAAAATCCGGGAGCTTGCCAAAAAAACATTCCAGATTTTAGGCTGCCATGGGGTGGTCCGGGTTGATTTTCTCATGGATACGCTGACCAAACACATCTGGGTCAATGAAATAAACACGATCCCCGGGTCTCTGGCCTTTTATCTCTGGGAACCCACGGGTTTATCCTACCGGGAACTGCTGGATCGACTGATCCTGCTGGCCTTGAAACGGGAACGAGAAAACGGGGCGCTCTCCTATTCCTACAAAACGGATATCTTATCGCATTTTACCCTTGGCGGCATCAAGGGCTCAAAGGGTTAGCCGTAGGAACGGGAAACCACTCCTCGCCCCGAAGATACCCACATTTTGCCAGCCCTGGTCGCCGTTCCTGCGGAACGGAGGCTTCGCAAAGCCCTGATTCGGGCCGCCACGTCGTAAACAGCCGGAATGTTATGCGCCATTTGCCCTAAGATTTTTTTTAAATTTATTGGATAAAGGAGTTTGTAAAATGAGAAAACCAGTGGTTTTATGGCTTTTGTTATGGGGTGCATCTTTTTTGTATGCTCAGACCAGTATGACACTGGATGAGGCAATTCTTGATTCAGTAGACTTTTTTTCTTCAAAAGTATTGTCAGGTTCAACTATCGCGGTTATAAACTTTGAAGCAGAAACACAAAATCTTTCTGGTTTTATTGTTCAGGAACTTTTGATCGCCTTTGCCAATACTGGCAATATAAGAGTTGTAGAACGAAGCCG
>JAISPY010000286.1 GCA_031274565.1 Treponema sp. | reverse complement strand
GGAAGAACCCCGGATCTGGGGGATACGGTCTTGGTGGTGGGGGGCGGCAACACGGCCATTGACTGCGCCCGGACCGCGCTCAGGGGAGGCGCTCGGGTGCGGATAGTGTACCGCCGGGGACGGGAGGAAATGCCTGCCCACGACGGGGAGATTAGCGAGGCCCTCCATGAGGGGATCGAGATTGACTTTCTCACAGCTCCAGTACGGCTTACCCGGGAAGGGGATCGGCTCATGATGACCTTGACCCGGATGGAACTGGGCGCTCATGACAGCTCAGGCAGGCGGAGTCCGATACCGGTTCCCGGGTCGGAGTATGAGGTAGGGGCCAGCGCGGTTCTGGGCGCCCTGGGGCAGCGGGTGCTTCCTGACCTGGCCCGGGAACTGGGGATTGAAACCGTCCGAGGAGGAGCGATTAGGACGGATCCCCGGACCTTCCAGACCGATCGAGCGGGGATTTTCGCCTGCGGGGACTGCCAGACCGGCGCTGACCTGGCGGTCAGGGCAGTGGGCAACGGCCGGAAAGCCGCCTATGCGGTTAATCAGTATCTGTCAGGGCTTCCGGTTACGGGGGAGCCGGTGCTCTTTAATTCCACTATGGGGCCGCTGGATCAGGTGAGCTCGGATCTCTTCACCGGGTATGAGCAGGCGGGTCGGATTCAGATTCCGGTCATCGGTGATGCGGAACGGCGGACCACCGATAGCGAGGTTGAGACCGGAGTTGCCCCTGCCACGGCCCTGAAGGAAGCGGAACGCTGTCTCCGCTGCGGCTGTGATGCCCGGAAGGACTGCAAACTGCGGCTCTATGCCACCCGGTACCAGGCGGACCAGCACTTTTTTGGCCCCCCGGCTGCGGGAGGACGGCGGGGATACGAACTGGACAAAAGCCATGCAACCATCAAACTGGAAGTGCATAAGTGTATCAACTGCGGGGCCTGTGTGCGGGCCTGTGCGGAAATCAAAAAGGGCTCCATGTGTTATCCTACGTGAACCGGGGTTTTGCAACCCGTATGCTGACGCCTTTTGGCCGCTCGTTAGCGGATTCACCCTGTGACGGCTGCGGTGCATGTGTTACGGTGTGTCCCACTGCGGGGATTATGGCTCAACCGGATAGAGTATAGTCTTTCAAGCAGGATACATAATAGAGAAAATAAAAAAACAAAGCCTCTAAAAACCCGATCACCTGCAGGATTCACGGTTTTTTAGAGGCGCCCCGGCAAAAAATGGTGTTTTTACGTTTACTGCTCTAGGGCAAAGGATAACTTAATACCGTTGGTCCGTAAGGCCACCCACTCTCCCTTCAAGGGAAGATCTTTCTGGTCCAGATTAAAATAATAATAGGTTGAAAGATAGGGGTCTGTAGGATCATACACCCGGATCTCACCGGTATCGCCGTTCACCCAAATTCTAAAGGATACCGGCTCCGCAAGATTATCGGTGGTCAAGAGATCCGCAAACTGGTTCAGATCAATACTCTCTACCAGATCCATCCAGGAATTGGTATAACTCCGGTACACTTGGCCGCTTAAACCCTTGGGAATGGCTTTGCTCTGGGGGTTTTCATCGTAATTGAGCCATAACAGGTAGGACTTGCCGCTGCCCCAGGAAGGACCGTTGTATGCGGTATCGGCAAAGATGTGTAAGCCAAATCCGCCATGCCCATCTTCGGCGCCGGATTCATACCGGACATTGAAGTCATACAGCATGGATCCACTTTGAGGGACCTTAATGTTTGCTTTAGCAAGCCGAGCCTTAGCGTCGTTCTGGTAAACCCGGTTACCACTAATACTCCAGTCCCCTGAGGCAAAACGATGTTCCGGTAATTGGATTTGAGCGAACAATGATGCCCCCATACCCAGTACCAACAAGAAAAAGACGAGTCGTTTCATAAAATTACTCCTTTAAAAATATATTCCCTTAAACCAACTTCCCGGGGGAAATGCAAATGGGAATGATCATAAATCTATCCACTATTTTAACATAATTTTTAAATAAGTGTTACATGTTTTTACCGATTTTTCATAAATTTCATTACTTTTTTTAACTTTTTTTGCAATTCGGAAAAACTTGCTGTATCATTATTAATACAAGAATATAGCAAGTTTTCATCGGCTCCTCCCTTAACGCAACGCCCTGCTTGCATTGAGGATGGCCGCCAACGCCACCCCTACATCAGCGATCAGGGCCATCCACATATTTGCCATACCGAGAATAGCCAGGGTGATGAATATCCCCTTGGCGCTCAGGGCAAATACCACATTACCCAGCACAATGCTCCGGGTTTTCCTGGCCCGTTCTATGGCTTCAGGAACCCGGCGAGGGTCTGCGGTCATGATGATTACATCCGCTGCCTCCACCGCCGCGTCCGCTCCGGATCCCATAGCAATACCCACATCAGACCGGGCCAGCACCGGAGCATCATTGATGCCGTCTCCCACAAAAACCGTGATCCCCCGGCGGGTAAGCTTTTCCGTTTCTACGAGCTTATCCTCCGGCAAAAGCCCGGCTTTTACCGTGCTGATCCCCACCTGGAAAGCCACTTCCCGGGCGGTCCCGGAAGCATCCCCGGTAAACATCACGGTCTCGGTTATTCCCAGGGCCTTCAAGCGGGAGACCGCTTCCTTCGACCCTTCTTTAATAATATCCCCAATGAGGATTTTTCCGCAATAGCCTCCGTTACGGGCAATGTAGATCGGGGTATTGCTTGCTTCCGGGGTATCTGAAAGGGGTATGCCCCGGGATTCCAGGAGCATCCGATTTCCCGCCAGGATGGTCTCACCGGCCACATGCAGTTCCATCCCCTGACCGGCGATCTCCCGGTACTGGATCCGGGAAATATCCGCCGCACCCGGATCGCCCCCTGGGGTAACCTCGATACCCCGTTCTCTGCCCCGGTTCCGTATGGCCTGGGCTATGGGATGATTCGATTCCTGTTCAGCCAAGACCGCGGTTTCCAGGAGCTGCCGCTCATCTATACCCGGGGCAGGCTCGGTTGAGACAATAGAAAATTTCCCCTCTGTGAGCGTCCCGGTTTTATCAAAGGCTACATACCCGGTTTTATAGAGGGAATCCAGATGGATTGCCCCTTTTACCATGATACCCCGTCGGGCCATGCCGCCGATTCCCGCAAAGTAACCTAAGGGGACGCTCACCACCAGGGCGCAGGGACAGGATATGACCAGCAGGATAAGTGCCCGGTAGAGCCATTCCGAAAACCGGGCATCAGGCAGGAAGATGGGGGGGCCTATCGCAAGAAGCGCCGCAGCGCCCACCACCAGCGGGGTATACCACCGGGCAAAAGTCGTGATGAACCGTTCTGGTTTCGCCTTGGCTTCCCGGGCGGATTCCACCATCTCGATGATTTTGGCGGCTGAGGAGTTATCCGCGGTTTTGGTGGTTCGTATCACCAGGACCCCATCTAACGAGACCGTTCCAGAATGGGCCTCATCATCGCTTTTAAGCGGTACTGGCCGGGATTCACCGGTTAGCATGGAAGCGTCCACCGAGCCTCCCCCTTCGACCACAATCCCGTCCAAGGGGATCCGCTCACCGGGCCGGACCAGTACCAGGGTTCCCGGATGCACCGCACCGGCGGAGACTTCCCCCCAGGTATCCCCGATTTTCACCCGAGCCGTATCCGGTTTGAGGGCCAAAAGGGCATCAATAGAGGCCCGGGAACGATCCACTGCGGCGTCCTGCACGAGTTCTCCTATCATATAAAAGATCATGACCCCCACCGCTTCTTCCCATTCACCAACCGCAAAAGCGCCGATGGTGGCAATGGACATGAGAAAATTTTCATCTAAGCCATGCCCCTGTTTCAGGTTACGGAAGGCGTTCCGCAAGACCGGCAGCCCTGCCAGAAGATACGCCGCAATAAAAGGAATAAGGGGCAGGAACCGCCAAAGGGTCTTCCCGGCGTCTCCGGCGCGAAGAGCAACATGCGGGGCGAAGTGCGTGAGGAGCAGCCCCGTGATCCAGAGGCCCAAGGAGACCCCAAAGAGGATCAGCCGTTTCAGGGGCAGGGAATAGGAGCCAAGATGCAACCGTCGTCCTTCCGGGTTTTCTGGCTCGTGCGGATCGTGTCCCCGGGCCGCGGCACAGGCCGGGCAACATGCATGGGGATGTTCCATACTAATACTCCTCCAGGTGGTCCCGGGCATCCTTGATGATGGTAATAACGTGATCATCGTCCAGGGAATAGTAGATAATCCGTCCGTCCCGTCGGCCTTTAACCAGGCGGACCCGCTTGAGAGCCGCGAGGTGGTGGCTCACCGAGGACACACTGGCGCCGACGCTCACGGAAAGATCGAACACACAGAGTTCTCCGGTTCCCAAGGCATAGAGTATTTTGAGCCTCGTAGGATCCGTGAGAACTTTAAAAAATTCCCCCAGGTTCTCCAGGTCTTTCTGGGGGGGTAGATGCTCAGCGGCGAGATCCACCATATCTTGATGAAAAACCACCATAGCCGATGATTGATGCATAGGTACTCCTCATTATATGAATAATTGTTGAATTGTTCATTTGAACAACTATTCATATAATACTACCGTTCTTTTATATAGTCAAGGCTTACGTAAAAAAGTGCTTCAGAAAGGGGTAAACCAGCGCCGCGAGGAAAAGCCCCACCCCGCATGACCGGTATATGGCCTGGCTGTGGCTGTGGTGAACGCAGCGGGGATCTCCTGCAATCTTTGCCAGGTCTCCGTAATGGGGATTGTGATCACCCGTCTTAATCCGCATAATCCGTGGACCTTTTTGTTGGTAGCCTAATGGTTATTTTTTCTCCAGTAAGAACAAATACTCGTAATGCCGTTCCGCACTATCTTGTGCCCAATCATTGGTCCATTTCATAGCAGTCATACTATTTTTCTTATAATCGATTTTCTGTAGTGCAAGGAGCTTCCCGGATGCAGTGAGCGCATCGTATAATTCCTGGAAGGTCGCTCGGCCTCCGGAACTATATGAAAGTATGACATACGCCGCAGGGACTTGTTGGATGAGCTTTTCTACCGCTGCTACTGCAATAAACCTTTCCGATGTATTTTTTCTATCGTTTCTATTTTTTCTAAATTCTTCAAATACCGAAGCGGCTACGGTATCCCGCGTATCCACTCTTCTTTTTGCTTTTCCAAACAGCACTGGTGTATCGTTTAAACAAATGGTCGTCCAAATATGATAATAGGCGGCATACCGTACCCGGGAGGGTGGCATTTTTTCATTGTTTGAACCATAGGGAGGATCCAGATAGGCTAAATCAATACCCGAAGGCAACGCCTTAATGGCGTCAAACACATCAGCGCGCATCACCGTATGTTTTTTGCGGTTTATCCACAGGTGAGGCACTTCCAGGATAAGGTCCTTATACGACCGGGGAGACCAGTCATCTAAATAAGCAGCATAATGTCCCACGGTGCTATCCACCTGATCCAATGCCAGTATTAAACTGACAATACAAACCGCTTTGGTAATAGCATCCAGGTTTAACCGGTCAATTTCCTCCCGTACCGCGTCTAGTTTGCGGGTGTTTTTCTTTTGCCAGGGTTTTTTAAAACCATCATTACCCACAGACTTTCCACCAGCGTCTTCACCGCCGTAATTATCGGTAAACCAGCCGTCTATCGGCTTTAACGCATTTAAATGATCTATCAGTGCTTGGTATGCGTGGGGTTCTTGTTCGTTCAACAAATAGGCCGTATTAAACACCTGTGCATATTCGGCTATATCATTGGCATATACCGTATACTGCGCTTGGGCATATGCTTGGCTCACCCGGGTAGAACCGGAAAAGCCGTCAAAGATCGTGGCGCCCTGCACTTTGTTTGAAAGGGAAAGAATGTAGGGTAATAATTT
>JAISPY010000297.1 GCA_031274565.1 Treponema sp. | reverse complement strand
CAACTACCGCAGCGTAACCCAAAAATATATCAAAAGCCTTCACCGCAAAAACTACCTTACTGTACCAAAATGTTTCCGAAGCCCCAAGGCTCCGGCTGCGAAATCAACTGTAACAAGTTGTCAAGTATCCGCCGCTTGAAGCGGACTCATAACCGCTCCCTTGTTTATTAGTATAGCACATTCGTTTCTGTTTGTCTAGGGATATTTGAACAAATTTAAATTAAAGTAAAAAATGTAGCTTTATTAATTGCCTAAACCATTTTCGGAATTGCGCTGCTTCCCCCTTTTATGCTATAGTAAGGCCATTAAGAAACTTGAAAAAAAATTGAGCAAAAAACCATACAGCGAACTGCTATATCTGACGGAGTTTACCCTTGTTCCTTAAAAATCTTGACATCTTTGGGTTTAAATCATTTGCTGACCGTACCCGGGTGGAGTTTGCCGATGGCATCACCGCCCTCCTAGGACCCAATGGCTGCGGTAAGTCCAATGTGGTAGACGCAGTGAAATGGGTGCTGGGAGAGCAGGCTTCCCGGGCCATGCGCGCGGAGAAGATGGAGGATGTGATCTTTAACGGCACTGAAAACCGGAAGCCCCTGAGCGTGGCAGAGGTAACCCTGACCCTCGCCAATGACGCTGGACTGCTGCCCCTGGACATGCCAGAGGTGCAGATCAAACGGCGGCTTTACCGGTCCGGGGAGAGTGAATACTATATCAACGCCAATCCGGTGAAACTCAAGGAAGTACGGGAGCTGTTCTGGGATACCGGTGTGGGTAAAACCGCATATTCGGTGATGGAACAGGGTAAAATCGACCAAATCCTGTCCTCCAAGCCCGATGAACGGCGCTATTTGTTCGAGGAAGCCGCAGGGATCACCAAGTTTAAGATAAAAACCCAGGAAGCGGAACGAAAACTCGCCAAAACCGAAGAAAACATGCGCCAGGTGGAGGGTATCTTGGGGGAGGTGAAACGTGCCTACGACAGCCTCAAGGCCCAAGCCGATAAAACCCTGCAATTCCGCTCCTTGAAAGAGACTATCTTTCATTTTGAATTGGATATTCAACTGCTCCGGCTCAAGCAGTTCAGCTATGACCGGGATGCCCGTACCCAGGACCTCAAGCGCCGGACCGCGGAACGGGATGCCCTCCGGACGGAGCTTGATGCGACGAACCAAGCCCTGGAAGAAAACATGGATGCGGTGAACTCCTTGGAAAAACAACTGGACGAGTACCAGAAGAACATCTACGGCCTGGCCATAGAGAAAAATGCCCGGGAAAAGGAAGCCAAGCTCTTGGCGGAGCAGCAGCAGGAAATCAAGGCCAAACTTGCCCAAAATGAGGGCCGGGAACGGACTATCCGCGGCAAGATCGAGGATCTCACCGAAGATGCGGATGAACAGGATGCCTCGGTTCGGGACCTTCGTAAGAAGCTGCTGGATATAGGGGAGAATATCGTCGCCTTCGAGGAGAACATACAACTCACCGCCTCCCGGATCGGAGATAACGACGCCGCAGCTCGCCGGGCAGAGGAGGAAATCCGGAATCTTGAGCAGGAACGAACCCAGTACGAGGGAGCGCTGGAGACCATCACCGACGATATTGTGGCTGCCTTGGACGCGGGACTTAAAGAGGCGGGGTATTCCGCAGCGGAACGCCAGAGCACCGAGACCCGGCTCATGGAAGCCCTGGGTATCTTGAAGACCCTCCTTTCTGGGAGGGAGGTCCTGCTCCGAGACCTGGAGGCAGCCGCCAGCGGAGATCGGCTGCCTTCTGCGGAAGAACTCAAGCGGTTTGCCCAGGGACTTGCCACGACCTTAGGGGAGGCTGCCGCCCATACCGAGCGGGCACTTACCCTCTTTGCAGCCTACCGAAGAAGCACGCCCGCCTTTATTGATGCGTTCCTTGCCCCCGAGGGGATCATCACCAAAAAGCGGAGCTTGGACGCGCGGATCCGGGAGGCTAAAGACGGGGTGGACCAGCGGCGGGAACGGATAGGGGCGCTTCGCCGGGATAACCAGGATTTGAGCCTCAAGATAGACGAATACCGGGCAACCCTGGAGGAACTGCGGGTGAACCGGATGCGGATGGCGACCCAGGCCCAAGCCGCGGAAGAACAGGCTAAGCTGATTCGCCGGGAACTTACCGGTCAGGAAGCCCTGCTCAAAACCGTAGGGGATGAACTCTTTCGGGATCGCAAACGGTTCGAGGAACTCCATGAGCGGATCACCGGAGCGGAAGAGGAGCTTGCGGAGATTGAGCGGAAAGGGAAGCAACTCACCACGGAACTGGAACAGGTGGAGCAGGACATACAAACACGGAATGGAGACCTGGCAGGGAAACGGGAGACCATCAAGACCCGGATGGTAGAACTGGCCAAGGTGCAAGAAAGTCTGGAAAAGCTCCACCTGGCGCTGGTCCAATCCGAGACGGAGATTAAGAACATCCAGGACAATTTCCGGGAGACCCATTCCCGGGACCTTATGGAATTCGAGGAGCGGATTTTTACCATCACCAACCCTATGGGTGAACTGCGAGAGCAACTGAGCGCCGCCCGGGGGAACCTCAAGGACCTGGGGCAGGTGAACCTTATGGCCCCGGAGGAATTTAGCGAGACCAAGGAACGCTACGATTTTCTCTCAACCCAGCTTGCAGACTTAGCCAAGGCCCGGGAAGACCTGGAAACCATCACCGCGGAGATCCGGGCTGAATCCTCGGAGCTTTTCCTTTCGACCTACAACAAGATCAAGAAGAATTTTCACAACATGTTTCGCCGGCTTTTCGGCGGCGGCCGGGCGGAACTTAAGCTTTCGGATCCTAACCACGTCCTGGAATCGGGGATCGAAATCTACGCCCAGCCTCCGGGCAAGAAACTAGAAAACATCACCCTCCTTTCCGGCGGGGAACGTTCTATGACCGCGGTAGCCCTCCTCTTTGCCACCTACATGGTAAAGCCCTCCCCTTTCTGTCTCCTGGACGAAATCGACGCGGCCCTGGACGAGGCGAATGTGAATCGTTTCGTCCAAGTGCTGCGGGAATTCGGCGCTGCCAGCCAATTTATCGTCATCACCCATAATAAGAAAACCGTCATTGGCGCGGGAACCCTCTTGGGGGTAACCATGGAGGAATCAGGGATCACTAAGGTCATATCGGTACGCCTCGAAAACGAGGATTCCGCCAAAGCCGCCTCTGCGCCGCCTCCGGTCTTAGATCCCTATCAGGACGAGGAAGTGGCGGAAGAAGCGGGCCGGGAACTCCCCATCGGTGTGGATGACCCCGCCCTGGTGAGCGATGCAACCCTGAGGCCCCTCCGCGCCGCCCGGACCGAACCGGAAAACGCAGCACCCGAAACCCTTACCGCCGGTTCAGAGAACGGGTAATCAGGGGCGCTGCAGGATTTCCGCAGTACCCTAAGGACCCGCGTAGCACTACCATGACCTAATGGTCATGGTAGTGCCTTATGGCGTAAGCAATGAGCATAACCTGCAGGGCATGGTATGCATGTGCAGGTCCTAAGATACTCAGGATAAACGCATATAAAAATTTTTGTCCATGAATTACACGGATTAAGAAGGAATCACGCTCTAAAATCCGTTATATCATCGTAATCGGTGGATTTTTTATCGTTATACCCGCTTATTTTTGCGAATTAAGCCCGGTGATCATTCCTTAATTCGCGTTAATTCGCGTCATTCGCGGACTTTTTTGTTTACATGCGCCGGCCCTGCTAAGATACTCCACCCCTATTCCCCAGGAGGACTGCGGCGTACAATGAATTCATCCCGGTGAGACCAGGGACGATCTGCAATTGCCCGGGCATGGGCGAGCAATGCCGTCTGAACGCGGAAGGGCGGCTCTCCGGAAGCGGGCTTGAGTCTCCGCCATACTCCATCGCTTCCCAACTGCCTGGCCTGGCAATTATCACGGAAATAGGCTTCCAGGATTGCCAGTACTTGCCGCCTGAGGTCTTCCTGCAACACCGGAAACATGAGTTCCACCCGCCGTTCCAGGTTCCGGGGCATCCAGTCCGCACTGGAGAGAAACAGTTCATCGGCCCCGCCATTGGCAAAATAAAAGATCCGGGAATGTTCCAGGTAATGATCGATGATGCTGACTACCTGGATATGTTCCGATAAGCCCGGAAGCCCTGGAACCAGCATACAGATCCCCCGGATGTTGAGCAGCACCTTAACCCCTGCGGCAGAAGCCCGGTACAGGGCGCGTATCATATCGATGTCCGCCAAGGCATTCATCTTAGCCATGATCCTGCCGGGGTATTCCTGACTTGAACGTTTGGTTTCCCGGTCGATGAGGTTCAAAAGGCGATGCTTCAGACTAGCCGGGGCGATCACCAATTTCCCCATGGATTGAATCACCGAATAGCCGGTGATCATGTTGAAGAGCAGCCCTACATCAAAGGCGATTTCATCCCGGGCGGTAAAAATGCCGATATCCTCGTATAACTTTGCGGTCTTATCATTGTAATTCCCCGTGGAAAGGTGGATGTAGCGCTTAATCCGGTCCTGCTCCTTTCGGATAACCAGGGAAACCTTGGCATGTACCTTGAGCCGGGAAAGCCCGTAGATGACAATAACCCCGGCCTTTTCCAGCCGGTTCGCCCAGGAGATGTTCCGTTCCTCGTCAAACCGGGCCTTGAGTTCCACCACTGCGGTTACCTGTTTCCCCTTGAGGGCGGCCTCTTCCAGGGCTTTGACGATCGGGGAATTTCCGCTGGTCCGATAGAGGGCGGTTTTAATGGAAATGACCTTGGGATCGCAGGCAGCGGCCTGAAAGAAGCGGATCACCGGATCAAAGGACTGGTAGGGGAGGTGGAGCAGTACGTCCCCCTGGCGGATCCGCTCCCAGAGGGATACATCTTCGGCAAAGGCGGGGTTTTCGTAAATTCGCCAGGGTTTTTCTCGGAGATGATCAAAGCCCGGGGTCCTCAGGAGTTCCCATAAGCCTCCCAAATGCAGCGGCCCTGATACCGCATAGAGATCCGCTGCATCCAGTTCCAGCCGCCGGGCGATATCTTCCCGCAGCCGTTCGCTTCCCGGCGAAAAAACCATCCGTACCGCCCGAGACCTTCCACGGCTTTCCAGGACCTCTTCCATGGCTTCAATAAAATCCTCATCCCGCTGTTCATCCACCGAAAAATCCGCGTCCCGGTTAATCGTAAAGAGGATCTGTTCCTTGACCCGATAACCGGGATAGAGCGCGGCCCCAAAGGTCAACACCAGGTCTTCCAGGAGCGCCCAGGAGGTTTTCTCCTTCGCCGTGCCGTCGCTGGCCTGCTGGTTCTGGGGCAGCCAAATGATACGGTCCAGTACCGGCGGAATCCGGATAATGGAGATGCGGTCGATTCCGGTTGTGCCTCCTGAACTTTCAGGAGCGAGCAGAAAGGCCCCGTAGAGCCAGAAACTCTCAATGGCAGGGAGCGCTACCGTATCTTCTATCCGTAAGGGAGTGAGGATGGGGTAAATTTCCCGCATGAAGAAGGATTCCAGGTAATCCCGATAGGCGGGGCTATAGGCTTCAGGCCGCAGGAGTTCCAAGCCCCCTTGGGCAAGGGCGGGAAAGACCTCCTGCTCCAGGCAGGCATACTGCCTGCGGATTATAGAACGGACCTGCGCCGCCCCTGCTTTGAGCTGCTCTTCAGGACTCAAACCTGCCGGATCCGGAGAGGCGATCCGACAGGCCCGTTTCATGGCCGCCACCCGAATCATGAAGAATTCATCGAAGTTGGAGGAGACGATAGCCAAGTACTTAAACCGCTCCAAGGGAGGGAGGTCCTGCCTGAGTCCTTCCTCCAGGACCCGTTCGTTAAAGGCTATCCACGAAAGTTCCCGATTAAAAAACCGTTGATTACCCGATACCGCCTGTTCCATGTTTTGCTCTTTTTTTTATTGCTCTATTTGAGGCAGTTCCAAAATGTCAGATTTTGGAACCAGCTCATTGCTCTATGTTCTATAAGTATAGCTGTTTTGGAGTATCCGCAAGCGCCCCGAGTTTGCCTGGTTTTTCCCTGCGGATTATGCGTGGCTACGCCAAAAGTACTTTATAGCCAAATACATCTTGAAACAAATCCGCCTTTTCTTCCAGGCCGATGAGTTCCAGGCTCAGATCCCGATGCCCCGCCGTATGGAGGACGATAGTTTCACTTTTTCGTTCCACCGAAAGGAGACGTATCTGCTGGGTATGGCCCCGGTCCAAGGCATCCGCGACCCGGAGGATGGACGCCATTTTAAGCACCAGGTTCCGGTCTTCCCGCTGGAGGGCGATATAGTCGATATCCGCCTCAGCAGGCGGGGCGCTACGGTGATACCGGATCACATTGGCGATGATCTCCAATTCATCCCGCCGCAGGCCGAAAATCTCAGAATTGACCACGATATACTGACCGTGTTTGTGATGGCTTCTCCCGGAGATAAACATCCCGATGTCATGGAGCAGGGCCGCCACTTCCAGCATCATCCGTTCCCGCCGGTTCATGCCGTGATCGTGGCTCAGGATGTCAAAGAGGAAGAGACACAGATTCGCCACATGCCGGTTATGGGCCTCATCATAATGGTACTTTCGTCCCAGGTTTGCCGCGGAAGCGATGATCTGGGAGAAGAATTCCTCCTGCAATGCCGAGTCCACTCCCAGGGCCAGATCCACGAGCAAACCCTCCCGGATGGAGACATCGGGAACCACCACCTGGACAGCCTGGGTCTGTTCTAGAAATTGCTTGTACAGTAACAGCCCTGGAACGAAACCCTCGGCCTCTGCATAGGCAATATGCAGTTGCTGTACACAGGTTTCGATAGTATAGTGCCGTACCTGCTGCACAAAGGCCATAAAGGTGTCCCGGGGGATGATCCGGCAATGTTCGTTCAGTTCGGTTCCTATGAGGAATGCGGCGATCCGGGTATCGGAACCAACCCCCACGAAGCTGCGGATATGGGCAAGGTTCATTTCCGCGCTTAAAAATTCCGCAGTATTGCGGATGCTTTCCTCGAGGTACCGCTGCGCCCAGGCAGGACCCACCGCCAGCCGGGATTGCTGTTCAATGAGCAGGGTCCCCAGCCTAAGGCTGTGAGCCGCAGCCATGGTACCCCGTTCTAAGAGCATGATCTCCGTAGCTCCCCCGCCTATATCAATGATCATGGTATTGTCCTTCCAAAACTGGGGGAAGTCCTCTTTCAGGGCAAAACGCACCGCCAAATAGATGAGCCGGTTCTCCTCGATCCCTTCGACGATGGATATCCGAAACCCCGTTGCCAGGCGGACCCTATCCACAAACACATCCCGGTTGCGGGCGGCTCTGAGGGCGCTGGTGGCCAGCACATGGGCATCCGTCTCCGCAATGCCCCAACCTGCGAGGAGTTCCTTGCAATGCTGTAAGACCGAAAGACATTCCAACAGGGATTCCCGGGACACCTGGCCTGAGGTAAACACATCCCGTCCAAGGGTTATGGGTTTTCCGGCCTTGTCCAGTACTTGCCACTGGCCCTCCGATGCGATAGCGGCGACTACCAGTCTAATGCTGGTGGAGCCAATCGCCAGAACCGCCACCACTTTTTTTTCATTATTACTCATAGGGCTTACTAACTACTACCGGCGTCCTCTTGGGTTATGGGGATTAACCACCGACCCAAGGTCCGCCGCTCCCTGGTTCATACTTCATTGGAGACATCCCCCTCTTCTCAGAAACGGCAAAACCCGCTACACTAGAAACTGAATCAGGGACGAAGCACTGCATAGTGAAAGGGGAATACCGGGTATCTACCACAAACCAACAGAATAGTATACCCCTATCCTTGAGGCGTTGACAAGGGGGTATTCTCTGTCTAGAGTCTAAGAAGGGCGACGTTACGAAGGATCGAGTAAAAAAGAGGAGTTACGTCCATGGGGGCAACGATTGGTATTAAAATTGCCAATGGATATTTTTATCCTATTCTTGAAGAAGATACGGTGGTGACCAAAAGGCTGATCGTTACCACGGTCCATGATAACCAAGAACGTGTCCACATTGAGCTGTATAAAAGTACGACTTCCACCCTGGTGGATGCCCTCTATATCGGTAGATTGGTGGTTGAACATATTAAACCCGCCCAAAGCGGAGAACCTTCTATAGAATTGGTGATTTCTTCTAATCAGACCGGAGAAATCGCCGCAAAGGCGGTGAACTTAGACCCTTCCGCAGCGCATGAACAGCAGTCGTTGCAGGTGTCCCGTAACTCCGTGGGTGCGTATACCTGGGCGGGGGAGATTCCTGAGCCCTTGGAATCTATGGGGGTCCCTCCTCACGGCTTATATGAAACCGAATCCGGGAAAAAGCGCGTACCCTGGCTCCTGGTGTTGCTTATCGGACTCGTCCCGATTGTCCTCATCCTGGGGTTTCTGTTTGTTTCTTATATGCATCAGCAGCGCTCCCTCGGCCAGGAGGATTTGCCGGTTACCGCCCAGAGTCCAGCGCTTACGGAGCCAAGCCTTCCCCCGGAGCAGTCCTCGGTCCTTGATACCCGGGGAGCATCCGGGAGTACTGAAGGGACGGAGCTGGCCCCTGAAGTCTCCGGACCGCTTGGAGCGGTTCCGGTCATCACGGCGCCTGCGGTTGCGCCGCCTCAGGAGCTGGCGCCTAACCGGAACCGGCCTACCCCACCAGTGGCCTCTTACAAGATACCGACTACTATTCCCCGAGAGGGAGTTACCTACCGGATTCGCTGGGGAGATACCCTGTGGGATATATCGGAGGCTTTTTATCGTAATCCTTGGCTTTATCTGCGTATTGCCCGGTTTAATAATATCCGGAGGCCGGACCTTATTGTTGCTGGAAGGACCATCCGTATTCCTCCCCCCCGGAACTAAGGCGTTGGCGTTTCCCTGGCGCTTTTGCCTCTTCTTCTTAACCCTCGGTAACCTGGTCTCCTGCAAAGGCGAAGAGGTTTTGCAGTTGAGCCGGGAAGAAGCTGCCCAACGGCTCAGAAATGGGGATATAGGCTTTGTGCTGGCAGCGGATCCGTTGCAGCTATCGGAACTGAAGAACCTGCATCCCGCTGCCCCATTTTATGGAGGGCTCCTGGTTCAGGCTGCGGAACCGGGGGCTGATCCAGGAAGCGACCGGCAAGCTACCCGCAGAAGCGCGCTGGCGCTCTTTGAGATTGCCTTGGAAAGCCCCGCTCCCCTGGTACGGGCAGCGGCTGCCCAGGAACTCCTGGCGCCGCTCTTAGAAGAAGATCAGGAAGGAAAAAGTCTTGCCCGCCGTATCGCGGCTCATATACCCCAGACCCTTCTCACGCCGGACGATCCTGGGAACAAAACCCCGGATAGTTCGAAGAACCTGCGCACGAAGGGTCATGAGTTAAGCTTATACGGCGCAGCGTTGTATAGACTGGGTCGTTTTGATGCGGCGCTCGGTCTCTTGGAGCAACAAGCGGTCAAATCCTCCTGGGATCGGGCTATCATGCTGTTATCCCTCCTGTGTCTTGAGGATACCAAGGCGCACGAAGAAGGGCTTGATTTTTTGCTCTCCGATGCCCCCACGAGAGCCGCAATCTGGGCCTTCCAGGAAATCAAGCATCGGGCGCCTGAGTTCTTAAGCCCCCCGGAATCATCCGCTATTGCGGGACGGCTTGCAGTATCCGACTCGTCATACCGGGAAGGGCTTAGGTACTTTCGGCTTGTTTTATCGGAGGAACCGGCGCTTTTTTTTCAATATCCTGAATTAACCGGCGACTTGGGCCGCTGTTTTCAATTTACCGGTACTCAGGCAGAGGGGCTGTCCCTTTTCCTTGCATGGGAAAGGGTAGTAGCCTCGGCACTGAACCGGGGATCTGAGGTGACAGAACCGGACGGAGACGTTCTTGACAAGACCATTGAAGCAACGGAAGCAACTGAAGTAACTGAAACAATAGAAAAAATAATTGAAACAATTGATGTGCCGAATATGCGGTATCGATTGCTGTATTTTGCGGGCAGAATGGAGCGGCAGCGGGGGCAGTATGCTCAGGCGGAGGATTATTTCAAAGCGGCCCTGGCGTTTGCTCCCGATGCCCTACAGGAAGATGCGTGTATATGGTACATCATCCATGCCGCAGTGGTGAACGATCCAGCCCGTGCGGTGGCGCTGGTGGATACCTACCTGTTGCGCGGTCATGATAATCGTTATTTTGCAGATGTTCTCGATCTGCTCTGCCGCTATCTCACGGCAAACCGGCGCTGGGAAGATCTGCTGGGAATTTTTTCACGGATCCGGTCCTGGTCGGATGGGGCAACCACAGCGCAATATGCCTATATTCTGGGAAGGGCGGTCTCGGAACGGTATATTTCCCCGGAACAGGGCGCTGCGGCATTGGAAGCCGCTGACATGACCGCTTCTGGAGACCTCAAGACCACGGTGGCCCGGACCTTTTTCAGGATCGCCTTTGAGGAAAGTGACGCCTCATTCTATTATCGTGTTATGAGCGCGTTTCAGCTGGGGGACAAGCTCATCCCCGTATCAAGAGACGCGCCGCAGGCTGAAGAGCCGGAACTAAGCCCTGGTACAGAGCCATTCCCCCAAGAGCATCTTGCGTTTCTTCTGGGCTTCTTTGAGTTTGGCGCGGAACGGTTTGCCTTTTCCTACCTGCAGACCATGCAGCAGGAGCTTTCCATTCCGGAACTGCGGACCCTCGCGAAAACCTTTGCCGCCGCTGGACGCTGGGAGGAGTCCATCCGAATAATCACCGCCTTTATGAGCCGGGAGACCTATGTATTACGCTATGAGGATCTGCGCCTGTATTACCCGCGGCCCTTTAGGGAAATCATCGAGACCAATGCCCGGGATGCGGGGATGCCCCCGGAGTTACTGTACGGTCTCGTCCGCACGGAGAGCGCCTTTAACCCGAATATCGTTTCCCATGCGGGCGCCGTAGGCTTAACCCAGCTTATGACCGCTACCGCCCAGGAAGTCGCGGGCCGTATCCGTAAGGAGGGAGGCCCTGAGTATCGCGGGGAGGAGGGCCTCCTGGACCTGAAGAATCCCGCGGTTAATGTCCACATGGGCGCTTCCTATTTGCGGTACCTCATGGATCGCCTGGAAAGTAATTTCCAAGCCTTACTCGCCTATAACGGCGGTATGACCCGGGTGAGACGCTGGCGTAAGGCGGAACCGCTGTTCCCGGAAGATCTATTCCTGGAAACCATCGGTATTACCGAAACCCGTACCTATGGGAAACGGGTCTTGGCAGCGGCAGCGGCGTATGGGTATTTGTATTTTGATCTCCCGATGGAAGCGATTGTTGCGGTTCTGTATAAAGATCTCCAGTAAAATTCCGATAATATATAAAAAAGTATAGAGAGCACGTACTGCACGGAGTACCATGCTCGTTCATTACCGTACTAAGGAGCGCCTCATACTCCCTGCGTCCTTTTGTAAGGAACTGGTTTGTAAAGGGAGCATATAGTTAGATAGTATTGAGCTTCATGTGCTTTTTTTACCAAGCCGTGGAGTTCAAGCGGAGGATTTCTAATCGGTGGTCCTGAAACGTAGCGTATCTCAGCAAATATCCAAATATCGCATTATTACCATTGGGGCAGCGGTGGCATTGGGGGGAGGGGCTATAGGGTTAGGAATTTCCATAATCGGAGCGATCGGTGAGGCATCCGGGGCTTTCTTTACACCGGGGAATTGTTTCGTGGATTCCTATGGGCTCTTGGCCCTGGTAATTCCCCTCTACCTTTTGTATGCGGCCTGGTTATTGGCGGACCCTGCGTACCATCCGGAGCGTATTTTTATGCTCACCTGTACCCTGTTTCCCTTTTTGACCCTGGCCATCGGGTTTCTCTGTATCCGGGATTTCGACTTTTGGAAAGAACAATACATCTTGCTGGAATGGATAGGAAAAATCGGCCTTAATTTCTTTGTTATGCTCTTCACCCTCCTGGAAGTGCTGATCATCATGGTCTTGACCGGTATGCTGTTTCCGGGAGCATACCAGAAGAAACCGGAATACCGCTGGACCGCGGTACTCTATGGCCCTTCCACCACCCAGACCGAGGAACAACGGTCCGGGCAGACCTATCGACCTTTCGGGCGATCGCCCTTGCGGAATGGGCCCATCAGAATGAAATTTACTTCGCTTTTTTTACCGCCGGTATTTTTGAAACCCGATTCCGCTCATCCGTCTCCTGAGGCAGACCTTACCGACGAGAGCCTATTCTCCCAGGAGCGTACTGATGAAGCAGACATTTCGTTTCCCCCTTTTCCGAGGATAAAACCCTTAGCCAGCGCTACTGCCTTGCATGAACTTGAGTCGGTATTCCTGAGCGGAGAGGGTATTCCCTTGGCTCCGCGGAATCCCCCGGATCCTGATAGGGAGGAAGCGTGGAAAAAGAGCGGACCTGCAGCATCTTCGCGGGAACCGAAACAGGAACATCCCGGGGTTCCCGGTGCAGCGCCTATTCCGCCGTTCCTCGTACCAGCGGATCTGAGTGCCGATGCTGATACGACGGGGAGGGGGGCTGACCCGTGTGCTGGGGAAGGAGGGACTACCCCAAGTGGTAGTCCGGCTGCATTGGGTCCCTACCGGATACCGGTGCAGGGGATCCTCAAGCACTATCCGGACGGCCAATACAGCGTTATCGATCAGGCTACCCGGAAAGCCGCGGATATCCTCAAAGACACCTTGGAGGAATTCAATATTCAAGTAGCGGTTACGGGGATCAAACGGGGGCCGGTGATCACCCTGTTTGAGCTGCTTCCCGCTCCAGGGGTGAAACTGTCCCGGATCGTCAATCTGCAAGACAACATTGCCCTCCAACTGGCCGCATCCTCGGTGCGGATCGTGGCCCCTATTCCGGGAAAACAAGCGGTGGGTATCGAGGTTCCCAATACCAGGCGAACCATGGTTTCCTTTACCGAGATCATCGAATGGCTCCTCAGAGAACCGCTCCAAGCGAGCGGGGGTATGGAGATCCCCCTGGTACTGGGAAAGGATAGTACCGGAGAGGTCCAGACCGTTGACCTGGTCCAAATGCCCCATCTCCTGATCGCCGGGGCCACGGGCGCGGGGAAATCGGTGTGTGTCAATACCATGATCCTGTCGATCCTGTACCAGCGGTCTCCTGCGGAATGTAGACTCATCTTGATCGATCCTAAAATCGTGGAGTTAAAGGTCTACAACGATATTCCCCACCTGCTGACCCCGGTGATAACCGAACCTAAGCGGGCTTTTCAGGCCTTACAGTACTGTATCTTTGAGATGGAGCGGCGGTATGCATGTCTGGAGTCCTTGGGAGTCCGGGATCTACGGAGTTATAACCGGCGTATCAAAGAACGGGGCATCGCGGTGGAACCCATACCCTATCTGGTGGTGATGATCGATGAATTCGCGGACCTCATGGCCACCTCCGGGAAGGAACTGGAATCCACCGTAGCCCGGCTTGCGGCTAAGAGCCGGGCCGTGGGGATACACCTGATCCTGGCGACCCAACGGCCCTCGGTGGATGTGATTACCGGGATCATCAAGGCCAATCTTCCCAGCCGTATCGCCTTCATGGTGGCCAGTAAGGTAGACAGCCGTATCATTCTGGATATGGGAGGAGCGGAGAAACTCTTGGGTAAAGGGGACATGCTCTACGCGGGGACGACGGACCCTTTCCCCATCCGTATTCAGGGGACCTTTGTTTCTGAAGAAGAGGTAGAACGGGTGGTGGACTACCTGAAAACCCTCAGTCCTCCTGATTACCTGGAAGAGGATATTTTTATTGTGGATGAAGATGAAGATTGCCCCTATGCTGCGGGAGAAGATGATCCCCTGTATGAAAAGGCCCTGAAAATCATTCGGGAACAGGGCAAGGCCAGCGCCAGCGCTATGCAAAGGCGGCTCAAAATAGGGTATAACCGAGCTGCCCGACTGGTGGAAGCTATGGAAAACCGGGGGATTATCGGTCCTGCCCAGGGTTCTAAGCCCCGGGAAGTATTACAGAAGTCTGATCCTCAGTCCGGGCAGTAGCTCAGAGAAGAGGGGCGTGCTGCCTAAAACTAAAAACCGAGCCTAAAGTATACGGCTTCTCCCTCAAGGAGTGTAGAATCCATGAAGAAGGGCCGGGAAGAAAGCGCGGGGAGCAATCTCACGGACCGGAAAGCTTACGAAATTGATAGGCCCGGTCTACCCCACTTTTTTGCGGAGGGAATCCGCGTCAGCGTGGAATATGGCAGAACGACCCTGGCATGAAGAAATCCGGCGGCAAAGTCCCGGCAGGTAACTTATAGCAGGATGGGGACCGGACGCGCCCTGTGCAGACCGCGTCCGGTCCCCTCTGTACTATTCCCAGCCGCCCGAGGAGCCGCTTACCGAACTGTCCAGCCGAACGCCCGTACCGGCGGTGGTATTGCGTTTTTTGGCGGGTGCACTATCAATGTATACCGCATGACCGTAACTGCTGCCGTAGGCGGTGTTCTTTGACGAGGAAGAAGCGTTTGACCCGTAAATGGTACCGCCCGACTGCTTGGTAAATGTACTGCTGCTGGATACATACACCCCGCCGCCGTAGTAGGAGGCGGTATTGCCGCTGATGGTTCCTCCGCTCATGGTAAACGTACCGCTGTCTACAAACACCCCACCGCCGTAGTAGGAGGTATTGCCGCTGATTGCGCCGCCGCTCATGGTAAACGTACCGCTGTCTACAAACACCCCGCCACCGGCACCGGATGAGGCGGTATTGCCGCTGATGGTACCACCGCTCATGGTAAATGTACCGTTGCTGGATACATACACCCCGCCGCCGGCACCGGATGAGGAGGATGTATTACCGCTGATAGTTCCGCCGCTCATGGTAAATGTACCGCTGGATACAAACACCCCGCCGCCGGCACCAGATGAGGAGGAGACGGTATTGCCGCTGATTGCGCCGCCGCTCATGGTAAACGTACCGCCGTATACATCCACCCCGCCGGAGACGGAGGAGGTATTGCCGCTCACCTTTGAGCCGGTATTCATCACCAGCGTACCGCCGGTGTTCACCGTAACCAGCGCAGCCGTATTAGCACTCTTCCCCTGTAAGGTAAGGTTATTGCCCAGCGTCAGCGTTACCCCGCTTTCCACGGTAAAGAGGGAACCGGTTGAACTCAGACTGACCGTCCGTTCCGTTGAGTCACCCGTAAGGGTTATGCTCACGTGCTTGCCGCTGTATGAAAGCGTCTTCGGCGCAATGCTGTCGTTAGCGCTTAATGTGATGGTATAATTGCCGCCCTCCACCGCATTGTTGCTGATCCAGGTTAATGAGTCGGCAAGCGATAAATCAGTGGGCATGGTTTCTTCCCAGCCGCCCGAAGAGCCGCTTACCGAACTGTCCAGCGTAACCCCCTCACCGGCGGTAGTATCGCGTTTCTTGCTGCCATTGTAAACATATACCGCATGACCGTAACTGTCGCTGTAGGCGGTGTTTGCTAACAAACCGGAAGCGTCTGACCCGTAAATGGTCCCGCCCGATTGCTTGGTAAATGTACCACCACCATCTACAAACACCCCGCCGCCGGCGTTGGAGGAGGTATTGCCGCTCATGGTACCGCCGCTCATGGTAAACGTGCCGTTGTATACAAACACCCCGCCGCCGTAGGAGTAGGAGGTATTGCCGCTGATGGTACCGCCGTTCATGGTAAATGTACCGCTGTATACAAACATCCCGCCGCCATAGGAGTAGGTGGTGGAGGAGGTATTGCCGCTCACCTTTGAGCCGGTATTCATCACCAGCGTGCCGCCGTTTACATATACCAGCGCCGCCGTATTATCGCTTCTTCCCTGCAAGGTAAGGTTATTGTCCAGCGTCAGCGTTACCCCGCTTTCCACGGTAAAAAGGGAACCCGTTGAAGTCAAATAGACCGTCCGTTCCGTTGAGTCACCCGTAAGGGTTATGCTTACGTTCTTGCCGCTGTATGAAAGGGTCTTTGGAGCGATGTACGCGTCGGTACTTACCGTAATGGTATAATTATCGCCCTCCGCCGCGTTGTTGCTGATCCAGGTTAAGGTATCTTCAAGGGATAAATTAGCGGGCATGGTCTCTGCCCAGCCGCCCGAGGAGCCGCTTACCGAACTGTCCAGCGTAACCCCCTCACCGACGGTGGTATCGCGTTTCTTGGCAGGTGAACTATTAATATATACCGCATGACCGTAACTGTCACCGTAGTTAGCGGTGTTTTTTAACGAACCGTAGGCGTCTGACCCGTAAATGGTACCGCCCGACTGCTTGGTAAACGTACCACTACTAGATACATATACCCCGCCGCCATAGGAGTAGGCGGTATTGCCGCTGATGGTGCCGCCGTTCATGGTAAACGTACCGCTGGATACATACACCCCGCCGCCATAGGAGTAGTA
>JAISPY010000253.1 GCA_031274565.1 Treponema sp. | reverse complement strand
GCTATTCCTATGATTGCGTTATGTCAAATCAATCTATCGCCCCTATTTGGGAAAACCCCGCAATCCAGGAACTGAACCGCCTCCCCATGCGGAGCCCTCTGCTGCCGTTCGCTTCGCCGGAAGCGGCCCTTGCCGATGCCGTTGCCGGCCCGGAGTATCGGAATCCGGCGGATAATCCATTTTATCTCTGTTTAGACGGGACCTGGTCTTTCAAGCTGCTCAATCATCCGCAGGATGATCAGTATCCCCTGGACGATCTTCGCCAGCGGGAAAATAAAAATACGGAAGACGTTCCCCAATGGACGAAGCCGGAATTTGACATCGGCGGCTGGCCTTCTATCCGGGTCCCCGGAACCTGGTCCCTCCAGGGCGGCGGTTCCGCCGGGAGGAATCGCTTCGACAAACCCCATTATACCAATGTACAGATGCCCTTTGATAATATTCCGCCCCGTGCGCCGGAACAAAATCCCACCGGTTTATACCGCTGCACTTTTACCCTTCCGGCAGCATGGAAAAACCGCCGTACCGTGCTTCATATCGGCTCAGCGGAAAGTTGCTGCCTCGTATATGTAAACGGCGTTTTTGCCGGGGCCGGAAAAGATACCCGGCTTCCCCAGGAATACGATATTACCCCGTTCCTCCCGGGAGACGGTGAAAATACTCTTTGCCTCAAGGTTATCCGTTATTCCGACGCGAGTTACATGGAAGATCAGGATCAGTGGTGGTTTGGAGGTATTCACCGGAGTGTTTATCTTTATTCAACCGAACATAGCTATATACAGGATATAAAGGCTGTCCCCGGAAAAGTTTTCGATAACACAGCCGGGAAGAAGGAAGGTATAATAGACCTTGCCGTTACTTTAGGCGGCAAACTGCCGCAGGGGCGGGGGACCGGCAATGCGGCAATAGCCGATACCGGAGAGAGCCCGTTTATTATTCAATATACGCTCTACCCTTTTGCGCTCTCCCGTTCAAAAGATGATGTACAAGCCGTTATGCAAAACATTTTACAGAACAAACCGCTGCTAAGAGGAGAATTGAACCTTCAGTGTAATTACCGCCTTAATTCCAATACCGCCGAGACTGCCCTTACCATGCCTGATCCGGCGGTCTGGTCCCATGAATCACCGGCCCTCTATGTACTCACCGTCAGCCTTTGGCGTGAAGGCCGCCATATTGAAAGTGCCGCGTTTTGTATCGGTTTCAGAAGCGTCCGTATAGCCAAGCGGGAATTGCTGATAAACGAAAAGGCGCTGCTCATCAAAGGGGTAAACCGCCATGAGCATGATGAAAAAACCGGCAAAACCCTTTCGGTCGAATCTATGGTACGGGATATTAAACTCCTGAAACAGCATAATTTTAACGCCGTCAGAACCAGCCACTATCCCAACGATGAGCGATGGTACGAGCTTTGCGATCGCTACGGCATCTACCTTACCGATGAAGCGAATATCGAACATCATTGTTTCTACGATCAGCTCTGCCGGGACACCGCCTGGTCTTACGCCTATATTTCCCGGGTCCAGCGCATGGTGGAGCGGGACAAAAACCACCCCTCGGTTATTATCTGGTCCCTGGGCAATGAAAGCGGTGACGGCGGTAACAATACCCTGTGCGG
The DNA here is from genome assembly GCA_031274565.1 of Treponema sp. Classification (GTDB taxonomy): domain Bacteria; phylum Spirochaetota; class Spirochaetia; order Treponematales; family Breznakiellaceae; genus JAIRLU01. Next base: position 6,269 of record JAISPY010000253.1, on the reverse strand, counting down.
CGCCTGGGTACGCCGTTACGACCCAAGCCGGCCTGTCCATTACGAAGGCGCGGTCCGCCCTGAGCGGGGGCAGGGGCCCTATACCTTGGATTCTCTGAACCGGGGTAAGGGCATTACGGATATTATCGCCCCCATGTACCCGGAAATAGCATTAATCACTGACTTTGTGACGTACCGCGAAGACGACCGCCCCCTGATCATGTGCGAATACTCCCACGCCATGGGCAACTCCAACGGCAGCCTTGCCGATTACTGGGAGGCCATTGAAACCCACCGCGGCTTGCAGGGCGGGTATATGTGGGACTGGATCGATCAGGGGATAGAAGCCTTTACGGAAGAGGGCGTAAAATACTGGAAATACGGCGGCGACTTTGGGGATGATCCCACGGATTATGATTTCTGTCTGAATGGGATTCTGTTTCCCGATCAAAGCCCTAAGCCGGTTATGGCGGAGTGCAAACAATTATTCTCCCCGGTGCGCCTCAAGCCGGTTCCTGGAAAACCCTATGCTTTTATCGTGGAAAACCGTTTTGATTTTACATCCCTTGACGCCGTTGAACTCCAGTGGGAGCTGCGGACCGAAAGCGGAATTACGGCCCGGGGTACGGAACCGCTTCCGGCTCTGCCTCCGGGGGCCTCCGGGGAGATTCTGATCCCCATCCCGGAAAATATACCATTCCGGGAACACCGGGGCGTCCGCTATATCCACATCGATATCTGCCTGAAAAGCGCTGTCCCCTGGGGCGGGGCAGGTTTTGTGATCGGCCAGGGGGAACGGATCCTCCGGGAGACCCTCCCCATCCTGCCGGAGCGCCGGACTTGCTCCGGCGGCGGGCAAAGGAGGGAAGCCAATCCGGGCCTTGCGGAACTAGCGGAGCGGTTCAGGCCCTCCCTGTTCCGGGTTCCCACGGAGAACGACGGTTTGAAAACCTACCGCCATTTGCGGGGCGATCCGGCGGCGGCCTTTTATTATAAAGACAAGGCCATGTACCCCTGGCTGGATCTTGATCTGCTGCACCTGCGCTGCGGGGAGGAAAAAACCGAATCCGTAAATTGGGAAGGGTATACGGCGGAAAAATACACAGCGGTTTTGCTTGCGGGGGAAAACGCCGCCGGGGGGTTTGAAAATACTCCGCTGGGTTCCTTTACCCGCGTAACGGTACCGCCCGGCGAAGATCATCCCCTGATCCTGGAGATTACCTTTGATCTTGATCCTGCCCTGCCGGAGCTGCCCAGGGTTGGCCTGACCGCGAAAATTCCCGCCTGGTACGATACCCTGAGCTGGCTTGGACAAGGCCCCCATGAATCCTATCCCGACCGCCGGACTGGGGCCTTTTTGGGGCGCTATGAACATGCTGCCGCCGGCTTTGAGGTCCCCTACATTGTCCCCCAGGAAAACGGCAACCGGATGGGGGTGAGGACCATCCGGCTGACGGGGAAAAACGTTCCCCCCGGCAAACCGCAATCCATAAGCATAGCGCCGGATAAACCGCTTCAGATGAGCTGCTCCCGATACACCCAGGAGAATATGCTTGCCGCCCTCCACACCTGCGATTTACAGGACCTATCCGCCGGAAATGCAGGGTACTATTTTTTCAATATTGACTGCGCCCAGCGGGGGGTGGGAACCGCGGCCTGCGGTCCTGATACCCTGGAACAGTACCGCCTTCGGCCCGGAGTATTCAAAATGAGATTGTATATTTTTTAGAGAGGAAAATATGATACCGGAGATTGGATAACTACACCAGGCCCTGCAATTGGGGCGCAGCAATTTTACTTTTAGCCGCCTCTGGCGTGAGCAATAACAAAAAGCAGAAAATCTTCCCAGGTTTGAAACTCAAAAGCCCAGAAGAAGGTGCTCAGGGCGTTATAGGATTCCTCCCTCCGCCCGGCTTTCTGATCCGCTCACTGATTGAAGTCGCTTCGCCGCCTTCCGCTCACCGTCCTGCTTGTGCGTTTCATAATTCCCGTTTGATAATTCTTCGTCTGTGTCTTCATTCCGGAGCATTTCCGGTACCAGATACCACTTCCCCGCCGGGCCGCACCATAACCGCCGCCGTCATGCGGTGGTACTAGGTCGTTTTCCCGTTCTTCGTAAGGTGTAAACCGTGTTCACCGTGCACTTTTTCCGACGAATGATACCAAATCCCGTCCAGCACCCGGTAGTGGTCCAAAACCCCGTATTCCTCCGCCAAACACAGACCGTCTTTGAAGTTGTCGTCAAACGCAGCGGGGTTTATCCCGTCGATAAGCCTCGTTATCTGGTTATTACCCGGTATTTCCTTCACCTTCAGGATGTTTTCCGCATTTTTTCGCTGATTCCCCCGATCCAGCGAGTCCTGAAACTTTAGCATTGACCTATGCTGGAAGAAAAATAGGGCGAACGTACTCTGTATCGCGTCAGTGAATGCTTATAGGTTACAGTAAACCCTTCCCGCCGCTTCCCTACCGGGTTTTCTCCGACCTTCTTTCCTGTTTCCTCAAACCGGCGGAGCTCTGCCGCTAATATTTCTCTGCTCATGGGGACATTTTATCAGAAAGTTTTGTAAAAGTAAAATTGCTGGGAGCTTTCCCGTGGTAATTGACCCCCATCCCCTCAATAGCGTATTATTATAATATGATTTTATTTCGCCGTCCCTTCCGATACCGGAATGATAATGTGGCGTTGATCCTGATAGGGCTTACTATTGGGGTGTTTTTGGTGGAACAGGTATACCCTCCGGTGAAATACTATGCGGCGCTTAACCCCCGGGCCGTAATGAGCGGATGGGTATGGCAGTTTGTGTCCTATATGTTTGCCCACGGGAACTTAAGTCACCTCTTGTTCAATATGCTTGCCCTATTTGTTTTCGGTACCCAGGTGGAACGTCACATGGGGAGCCGGGAATTTCTGCTGTATTATATGGCTACCGGCATTTTAGCGGGGGTTTTTTCGTTTCTGGTGTATTGGCTTACCGGCGCTTACGGGGTCTTCCTCCTGGGCGCTTCGGGCGCTCTATTCGCGGTACAGTTGGCCTATGCCACCCTGTTTCCTGATGCGGTGATCTATATCTGGGGTATTCTGCCCCTCCGAGCGCCTATCATGGTCCTGGGCTTCACGGTGATCGAGCTTTTTTCATCGGTTACCGGGATAGGAAGGGGCGTGGCCCATCTGACCCACCTGGCGGGATTCGCCTTCGGCTGGATATATTTTCTGGTCCGTTTCGGTGAAAATCCCTGGAATTCCCTGATCCGGCGCTCCTAAACCCATGGTTCGGATAGCTTGTACGCTGCTGCTGGGCCTCAGTATGATGCGCCTTCCCGCTCAAGAAGTGTTGCGCGGAGAGGTCCGGGTCGATCTGGAACCGGTGTATGGGGAGTATGTGGATGCGATCTATCCCCTCGATACTGAATCCGCGCACCGGCGGGCCTTAGAAGAGGCGGCCTTATGCTATTCCGCCATGATTTACGGGTGGTCCTTTGAGTACGATATGGGCGAACCGGCCAGGGGTATTGACGAGGGGTTTGAACTTTCATCCTTGGGAACCATCCCTTTTGGAGACCAAGGGCTTTTTGTTACCGATGCCCAGGTCCGGGATAGGCGGCTGTACCTGTGGACCGATTACCGGCTCAATGAAGCGCAGAAGCGGCGCATGGGGATATGGAAGTCCGGCAAAGTACAAACCGTCCAGGCCATAGGGCACGGGCCACTGGGAGGTCCGGTGGAAGTAGCGGACTGGCTTTCCATTAAAAAAGCCGCGCTCGAGGACGCTGCCCAGGGAGCAGTACGGGCTATGCTCCAGGGGAGTGCACGTAACCGTCCCAAGGAAGTGCGGGGGTATATCGGTTTGTCTCGTTTTCCTACCTACTGGATGGATGCAGGACAATGGGCCGCCGGCGCTCGGTTTCGGGTGGAAATCACGGAAATGGTCCCTTTCGGGGCGTACTAATACGGGTCTATGCCCTATGGAATCCTGTATCCGTGTTTCCGGGAACATCCTCTACCTCGCTATTAAGGCCCTGCCCGGGGCTTCTCGATCCCAAGTGCTGGACGTACATGCAGGCCGCCTGCGGGTCAAAATAGCCGCTGCCCCGGAAGACGGCAAGGCCAACGCCGAACTCGGTGCATTCCTGGCCAAGCTCCTGGACTGCCCCCGGAAAGTGGTGCGCCTGTGTTCCGGGGAGCACTCCCGGCTCAAGACCATCGAGCTTCCCCTTTCGGTGAAGGAAAAACTGGAAGCCCTCATACCAGCATCATACCCCTAAGTTGGCACACTTCTATAGAGGTCAGGGCGAGCGCATATAAATAAAAGGGAAAAGGGCTATACTTGAGCTGGTTCCAAAATCTGACCTTTTGGAACTGCCTCAAATGTATGATTTTTTATACAAAACATCGTTTTAGTCCAATGGCGTACATCATAAAGCCCTACCAGAACCATTCGGGCATGGTAGGGCTGCGCGGGTCCTTAGGACTTGCTCCTTTCTTGCAAATAGGCGGCTCTGCCGGTTTGGTAGAGGTTGTTTCCCCGGCTGTCGATGAGCACCACAGTGGGGAAGTCCTGGACGCTGAGGCGGTGTATCGCTTCAGTGCCCAGGTCCGCAAAGGCGATGACCTGGGCTGCTTTGATACGGTCCGCCAAGAGCGCGCCTGCGCCGCCTATGGCCCCTAAGTACACGGCCCCTGTTTCCTCCATGGCCTGTACCACCGCCGCTGAACGGGTACCCTTGCCGATCATCCCCCGGAGGCCCCGTGCTAATAAGCGGGGGGTATAGGGATCCATGCGGTAGCTCGTGGTAGGTCCTGCGGAGCCGATGATTCTGCCCGGCCCTGCAGGGCTTGGCCCCACATAGTAGATAATTGCATCCTCCACGGGAAAGGGCAGGGGTTTACCCGTGTCCAGTAAGGCGATCAAGCGCTGGTGCGCGGCGTCTCGGGCGGTGTAGATGGTCCCCTGCAGGTATACCAGGTCCCCTGCGCAGAGAACCGCCGCCTGCGCTCTGCTTAGGGGCGCTCTAATCCGGTGTTCCATGAATCCTCCTGTAGCATCCTCAGCCGGGACTTTTGCTCCCAACGGGAAGTGCCTTTCCCGCTGGCTCCGGGCGGCAGCCGTCCCGGAGTTTCCCGCTTAGAAGGGGCCGGTCCAACCCAGTTGGCCGTAGGTGTAGATGCCGCCTGCCTTGTCTTTACCAATGTAGTAATCCTGGAAGCCATGGTGTATGGCTGAATTGTCAGTAAAATTAACCCCCCCGTTGATGGTTATGATGGTAGGGTAGGAACCGGAACCGGAGAAGATATTATAGTTCATGGTCATTAGCCCCGGGACACTCACCGACTTCAAGTTGGGACAACTCATGAAGAGATGAGAGGTGAGTGTCTTTAGCGCCGGGAGATTCACCGACTTCAAACTGGAACAATTCATGAAGGCTTCCCAGGTGATGGTCTCTGCCTCCGGAAGGTACAGGGTGCTCAAGCGTGTGTTCTCGAAGGCCCGATCGTTGACGGTCTTTACGTTGGGGAAACTCACCGACGTCAAGCTCGTACGGCCCTTGAAGGCCCGCCCCTTGATGGTGGTGATGTTTGCGCCGCTTATTTCTCGGATGACGGTGAAGAACCTAAAGGGGGGATTGTTGTCGTAGGAGCTTGTGGTACCTGAGCCGCCTGGTACGCTTTCCGCTGTGTCAGGTAGGGTGAGGCATACGACGAATTTTTCCCCCGTATTGTTTGTTCCCGGGGTAAATTCCTTGGCCGTCATCATGCCATCCAGGGTACTGCTCGAAAGGTCCAGGTCGACGTATTCACCTTCGGCTTGCAGCGCCAGGAGCAGGTCCGCCCACGTATCGCCGTTGCCCGCGAGAATGGCCACCGGTACGGGGAGGGGGTTTGCTTTGGTGCCCTGCCCGTTAAATTGGAGAAGGTAGGCTTTAACATCCGCAACGGTGGTGAACACCCCCCATTGGGCCTGAAACCGTACATTGGCGGTTACCGTATAGGAGGACCCTCCCTGGTAGGTTTGTCCACCCGCTTCCCATCGGAGAAAAGCTTTCCCCGATCCAGGAGGCGCGGTCATCCCCTTCCCCCCAGGCAGGGTGATCGGCGTACCCTTCTTTACGTTGCGGCTTGCAGGCGGGGTCCCGGCTCCTCCATTGAGCGCATAACTTACACTGCAGCCCTCCTCCAAGACCAGGTCTAGGGGAAGCGCAGCCCCAGGAATCGTTACCCCCTGAGCGCAGTAGGACACCTTCCCCGTAGTGGTATCGATCAGGGACGCCTCCAGGGTATAGGTCCCCGG
>JAISPY010000191.1 GCA_031274565.1 Treponema sp. | reverse complement strand
AAAGACGGATACCGTTTCTATACCGAAACCAAGGTGGTTACTACCCGCTGGTTTGACGAGGCGGAGAAGAAGGCCGGGAAGGTAAGTACCTGGGACGGGACCATTTAACCTTGACGGTTACTCCCGGCGTGTAAAGTAAACGTATATGGGGCCTCGGCCCCACATGAACGAGTTCTTCACCATTACTATGACTCGTTCTCGAGGGTTACGCGATTCCCCGTACCATAAAACAACGAAGGCCTACGCCACCCTCGTAAACCCTCGGGTTATCACGGAGCAGCAAGCAGCAGCGATACATGCTTGCCGATATGCCGTACCAGCGCTTCGGTATAGATCCCTTCATGCCGGCTCCAAAGCCGATACAATCGGTCTTTAAAGGTATATGAACCATCGGGGTTCTTGTGGTTCAAGATGAGGCCATAGGTTATATGGATGAGTTGCCGGGCATCGGGATGCTCGAAAAGCGCCGGTACCTCTTCATCTTTAAGGGTATCCACATCGGGGATCCGTCCGAGGTCTGGGGTAACATGGTAGTAAGCCGCCGCTTCCGTAAACACGGAAAGGGCATAGCGGTGAACCTGCCGGTAGAGCGCGGGATCCACGAGAGCAACTACCCGCATGGCTTCCAGCCAGTTAGTCCCTGCGGTCTTGACATGGAAGACCCCCCTAGTCTCCCGGCCTATGCTGGGAAATACCTTGAACTTATCAGAACCCGAATGGATACTCAGCTTGTAACCAAAATGCCGGGCAATGACCGCATGGACCTTGATTTCCGCCTCAAACTGGGGTACATCGCCGATATAATCGATTCCCTTCTGAAAGGATCCGCAAAAACGGGGCGCTAAGGTGGCAAAGGAAACCCCCGCGTCGATGAGTTCCTGGGCAACGAAGAAGTGTTGTAACGGGGTGGTAGGGGTAGCGGTCTCATCAATGGAAATCTCAAAATCCGCTTCATAGCCGCCGTCTTTGAAAAAACGGAGGTACATATCCCGGGCAAACTCGATGGCTTCCGCGTAGACGGTAATACATTGTTGCAGTTCCCCTTGGGTAAAAGACAGGGTGATCCCTTCGCCCAACGCAAAGGCGGTATCCAGGTATTTCTCCCGGTAGGCTTGGGCTATCGGAGCAGCAGGTTCCGCTGCTTCCTGCTTGATATGATCCGAGCAGTCCAGGGTAATCATGGAAAAACCCAGGGAAAGGGCATACTCCACATCCTGCACGGTTTTAAGATGATCCCCGTCAGCGCCAAAACCTTTCGTAAAGCCCTCCCGGAACACCGCAAAGCTCACCGCATCCAAGACATCCTCGTAGGTCCTACCGGTAAGATGCAGTTCCCGAATCGATTGTTGGGCAAATACGGGAAACACGTCGTAGGTTTCAAACACCTGGATATGTCCCGGGGTGGCGATCCCCAGACGGTCTCCTACCCCGAAACTCCGGTCCCGCCGCAGTCCCCGTACCGGCGCGGTAAAGGGGAATAGTTTCCGCAAAACCTCGGCGTTTTCATGGGAAAGCGGAACGCGGAGCTTCCCCGCGCCCAGGTCTTTACCGATGAAACCCAGGGATTCCGGCTTCTCGGTATCCTGCGGAGCGCAGATAATAACGGTTTCCTCCCCCTCGTGGGCCATAAATACGACGGATGAGCGGATTTGTTGTATAGAACGCTCATACGCATTGAATCCTAAATAGTGCATAGGTAACTCCTCATACGGATCACGCTACCATACATTGCTAAAAAATATGAGGTCTCCCTAGGGGTTCTCCCCATACCTCCCTGTCCGCTGCAAGCCGGTCCAGGAGCGATATATCTGAAACTAAATGAGGGGTGCTAGTACGAGCGGCCAGGACATTTACGAAAAGCCGCAGGAGCCAAGCTGTTTAAGCGGGCTGAACATAGCCTTGAGCGGAACCGAAAACAAGAGCGGGTGTTCACCTCCGCCAATGCCTTGACCACGCTCAAGCGGCTCTATCCGGTGATTATGGCACCATGATTTTGAGGTTACTAGCTGCTAGGCCCCCGCGCAGGGGAAACTTTTCTATGCGTTTATCCTCATCGGGGGGAACGGTTTTGAAATATAAATATTTATTCTTTTTTTCCATAGTTCTCCGGAGTTATTGAATAATTTTACATTTTTTCGTATTATTATACAGAGTGAACAAGAAATTATCGGGAATGCCGGGTTTATGGCTTCCCTATGGCAGAGGAGGACAGGATGATCCGGTTGAAGGGGGTGAGCAAGTTCTTTGGGACCATGCAGGCCCTCAAAGATGTTAATCTGCATGTTCGGGAGGGGGAAAAGGTTACTATCATCGGTCCTTCTGGTTCGGGCAAGAGTACCCTCATCCGCTGCGTCAACGCCCTGGAGGAGCCCAGTGACGGGGAGGTGTACCTTAACGGCGAACTCATCATGCACAGTAACCGCATCCAGCTTGTCCGCTCTTGCTGCGCCATGGTCTTCCAGCAGTTCAACCTGTACCCGCACATGACGGCCCTCCAAAACATCACCCTGGCCCCTATAAAGCTGCAAAAAAAGAGTCGCGCCGAAGCGGAGGAGATCGCCTACCATTTTTTGGACGTGGTGGGGCTGCGGGACCAGGCCGGGCAATACCCTTCCACGCTTTCTGGGGGGCAGCAGCAGCGGGTTGCCATTGCTCGGGCCCTGGCGACCCGGCAGAAGATACTGCTCTTTGACGAACCTACCAGCGCCCTGGACCCGGAGATGGTCCAGGAAGTGCTGGACGTGATGATACGGCTTTCCCAGGAATCCATCACCATGGTGGTAGTAACCCACGAGATGGGATTCGCCCGGCAGGTGGCGGACCGGGTCATCTTTATGGACAACGGGGTCCTGGTAGAAGAGGCGCCCCCGGAGGAATTTTTCGAGCACCCAAAAAGCGAACG
>JAISPY010000183.1 GCA_031274565.1 Treponema sp. | reverse complement strand
GCTGCCAGAAGGAGATCGTGAAGAAAATCCGTGCGAAGAAGGCGGATTATGTGCTTGCGGTGAAGGAAAATCAGTCTATCTTGTATGAGGAAATCAAAGCATACTTTGAATACCTTGATGAGCGGCAGACCCAAGAGCTGCCCGAGGACCTGTGGGAAGGCGAACTTGAGAAAGACCAGGGGAGGATAGAACAGCGGCGCATACGGACGGTCGGGGATATCGGATTTCTCAGCGGGAAGAACGACTGGAAGGACCTTAAGACTATCATAGCATGCCGGGGGACCCGCACTAGAGGAGAGGAAACGACGGTTACGTGCCGGTACTGTATCAGCAATAAGGATGCGCCCGCGGAAGCGTTCGGGAAGGATATCCGGGGGCATGGGGGAATAGAGAACGGCCTGCATTGGATGCTGGACGTGAACTTTCGGGAAGACGGGTGTCGGGCACGGAAGGACAACTCCCCGAAGAATTTGAACATGGTGAGGAAAGTAGCGCTTTCGCGGCTGAGGGCCGTTGACGGAGGCAAGCGGGTGAGTGTCAAACGGAACATGCTCAGGGCAGGCCTTGTCCCGGAGTTCCTTCAGAAAGTTTTATTCGGCGAGTAAGTGCTGTTGCCCTGGATGTCCTCACCGAGGTATACCGCTGCCTGTGTCCGCTCAATAACTACTTTTACCCTTCGATCAAGATTACCGGCAAAATCCGCCTTGAAAACGGGCGTTACAAAAAGATATACGACAAGCCGAAAACGCCTTACCAGAGCATGCTTGAGTCGGAGGATGTCAGCGATGAAGTCAAGACGGAACTGAAAAAGCGGGTGGCGTCGTATAACCCCGTGGCACTCAAAAGAGCCATGGACAAAATGAGGGACCGCCTCTTGCGGATAACCGGTGAAAAGGCTAAGGGGTTAAACACCTCCGGTCAGGAGGTTTCGGCTAGATTGTAGTTCCTAGTTTCACCTGCCTTTTCGGCTAGAAAAATTATTAGGCAATGCGATGCCTTGTATATATGCGTAAAAATATTGTACAATTATACCGATTATAATATACCGATTGTAAAGAAAAATGGTATCAGGAGGAAAGACCATGAAACGTACAAAAGTTATGGTGGTAGCGGCGTTCTTGGCCTTGGTAATAGGCTTGAACGGCTATGCCAAGGGCAGCAAAGACCAGGTGCGGATGGCCACCGGCGGCAACACCGGGACCTATTATGCCTTTGGTTCCGCGGTGGGACAAATAATAACGGAAAAAACCAAGATCCCCATCACCATTCAGTCTACCGGGGCGTCTAAGGCGAATATCCAGCTTATTGCCGCAGGGGAAGTGGAACTTGCCATCGTGCAGAACGATGTCATGGACTATGCGTACCGGGGGGTAGACCTTTTTAATGGGGAGAAAATTACGGATTTCTCCACGATGGCGGCCCTCTATGCGGAGGTCTGTCAGGTGGTGGCTAATCCTGCTGCGGGGATCCGTACCATTGCGGACCTCAAGGGTAAGAATGTTTCCGTAGGGGATGCGGGGAGCGGAACCGAATTCAACGCGAGACAGATCTTGGAAGTATACGGGATCACCTTTAACGATATCCATAAGCAAAACTTGAGTTTCGGCGCCTCTGCGGATGCCCTCCGGGACAACAAGATCGACGCCTTTTTCTGTGTGGCCGGGGCCCCCACCACCGCGGTGGTAGACCTGGCCATTGGCCGGGATATCGTAATCCTGGAGATTGACGATGCTCATGCGGCGGATCTGAGCCGGGCTTATCCGTTCTACACCCAGTTCCCCATTCCTGCGGGAAGTTACCGGGGTCTCACGGAGGATGTAAAGACCGTGGCGGTAAAAGCCACCTTTATCGTGAGCAACAAACTTTCGGAAGATACGGTGTATCAGCTCACCAAAACCCTCATTGAAAGCAAGGGGGAGATCGAAAAGGCCCATGCCAAGGGAGCGGAGCTTTCCGCAGCCTATGCGGTAGAGGGTATTTCCGTGCCTTTCCATCCAGGAGCAACAAAATATTTCCGGGAAATCGGCGCGCTCAAATAGGAGGGGGAAGGGGAAAAAATGGGATCCCATCGGTAAAGCGCTGGTAGCCGCCCTGGCGCTGGGTTGCTCCGCCTGGGCGGTATGGCTCCGAGTGGCTATCCCCCAGCTCGTGATACGGGACGCCGAATCCCGTAAAATCTACGGAGCCTGGACCCTGGAAAGGGAGAGGGAACCAAGAGAACAACCGGACTTTTCTATAGAGTTTGTCCATTCCATACATCAAAGTCCGGTCAGAGAGAGCTTTCGGGTGGAGGGAAACCGAATCCGGCCTATGGCCGCCCGTTTTTTTGCCTTTGGTGCGGGGATGCAGGCTGAGTTGGCCGCAGGACAGCGGATGAGCCGGGATGGAGATGCTCTGGTAATCACGGGATTCACCCAGTCTTTCCAAGAACTCCAGTATATTGTGGGCACGGTTTCGGATCACATCTTATATATACACCGGGAAACCGAACCGCAGGGACGTATCAGCTTACGGGAACGGTGCGGGAAAAATGCCCATATCGTGATACGGGTCAGTAGGACCGGCTTTGCCGGTTGGTACTAATTTTTGTACTTTATGGAGGCAGTTCCAAAATGGCAGATTTTGGAACTAGCTCTATGGTACTGTATTTTTTACTATACTAAAAAAGTAACCGAACTTATAGGTACAAGAGGAAGGTCAGTATGACACATAGTTCGCTATCGAACCATCATCATAAGCCGGTTCACGTCCTCAGTGAACAGGAAACCGAAGAACTCATCGCCCAGTTTGACCGGGAGTCGAATATACGGCGTTTTTCAGGAGTTCCGGATTATCTGGTTAAGGGTTTATTGCTCCTCTTTACCGCCTATGTTTTCTGGGTGACCCTCTTGGCCGCGATCCCCGAACAGGTCCGCAGGAGCGCCTTCCTGGGGATTCTGATTTTCCTGGGGTATATCCTCTACCCGGTATGGCAGGGCATGCGGAAGCGGGTGAACCATGTACCCTGGTATGATTTTGTATTGGGGACCCTGGGGAGTATTTCCTTTTTTTATTACGCCGTGAATTTTCAGGCTATTATCAGCCGGGCGATCCAGCTTGAAACCCTGGACATCGTCATGGGAGTCCTGGGGATTCTCATTTTGGCGGAACTGTGCCGCCGAGTAGTGGGGATTCCTATCCTGGTGGTAGCTACGGGGTTTATCACCTATGCCTTTGTCGCGGGGTTCTCCCTTAAGCGGGTGGTGCATCAGCTTTTTTATACCACCGACGGCATCATTGGAACCCCCATTGGGGTCTGTTCGACCTTTATCGTACTGTTTATCTTCCTGGCTTCGTTCTTGGAAAAATCAGGGATCGCCTCTTTTTTCATTGATCTGGCCAATTCAGTGGCAGGGTTCGCCTCAGGAGGGCCTGCCAAGGTGGCGGTCATTGCCAGCGCCCTGGAGGGTATGTATTCGGGGAGCTCCGTGGCCAATACGGTGGGTTCCGGGAGCGTTACCATCCCGGTGATGAAGCAGATCGGCTATAAACCGGAATTCGCCGCGGCAGTGGAGGCTGCGGCCTCCACCGGAGGACAGATCATGCCTCCCATCATGGGAGCCGCCGCATTCCTCATGGCAGAGCTGACCAACATCCCCTATCCGGTGATCGCGGTTTCCGCCATACTGCCGGCGGCCCTCTATTTTACCGGGATCTTCCTCATGATCCATCTTGAGGCAAAGAAGCTGGGCCTCAAGGGGCTTCCCAAAGCGTCGATCCCCCATTTTGGAAAACTCCTCCTTGCCAAGGGCTATCTCTTCCTGCCGGTCCTGGTCCTGGTGGGGCTTATGAGCATCGGGTTTACCCCAGCCTATGCAGCCTGCTTTGCCATACTCGCCGCGGTGCTCGTGAGTATGTTCCGCAAGGAGACCCGCTTTACCCCGGTTTCCCTGATAGAGGCGCTGGGAAACGGCTCCCGGAACACCATCGGGGTTGCCATGGCCTGCGCGGTCGCGGGTATCGTGGTTGGTATCGTATCCCTCACCGGTCTTGGGCAGGTCCTGATTTCCCTGCTCCTCACCGTAGCACACAACAGCCTGTTCCTTGCCCTGGTGCTCACCATGATCGCCTGCCTCATCCTGGGTATGGGGATTCCCACCACCGCCAACTATGTGATCATGGCCACCATTACCGCGCCCATCGTGGTTCGCATGGGGGTACCGGTCATGGCTGCCCACATGTTTGTGTTCTACTTCGGGATAGTCGCGGACATCACTCCGCCGGTGGCCTTGGCTGCCTACGCAGGGGCGGCCATTGCCAAGGCAAACCCCATCAAGACCGGAGTTACCGCCACGCGGCTGGCGATTACCGCCTTCATCATTCCCTATATCTTTGTGTATAACCCCGCTATGCTCTTCATCGACACCACCCCGCTACAGGTGGTGATCATGGTGCTTACCTCCTGTATAGGCATGTTCGGCCTTGCGGTCGGGGTTGAGGGCTACCTACTTCGGGGTATCAATCTTCTGGAACGGCTCGCGGCCATTGCCGGGGGGCTGTTCCTCATTAAGCCGGGACTCCTCACGGATATCATCGGTTTCGGCCTTATTCTGGTGGTAGTGCTCGTGCAGGTCATCGGAGGGAAGCGCAGGCGCTGACCTAAGGACCCGGGCACGAATAACATGCCTTGCATTGTATGCTCAGTGCTTATGCCATAAGGCAATACCAATACCATTCGGTCATGGTATTGGTGCGCGGGTCCTGAGGGCAAAGGGTTCTCCCCCTGAAGCAGCGCCGAAGATGGTCTATGCCGCCATTTCCGCATCAAGCAGGGTTATACAAAAATCCGGTCATCTAAGGAATGGACGTGGTATCGGTTCCCGGTAGGGATCGAGGTGAATATAGGTGAGGTTGGTTTTCCTATGCAGGAAGAAAATCCCTACGGGATTAAAAGTTATGTGCGCCGTTCAGGACGTATGAGCCAGGCCCAGCGCCGCGCCTATGAAACGCTCCTTCCCCGGTACGGTATTCCCCTGGTAGCGGAGACTCTGGATTATCAACAGGTCTTCGGTAACGAGCAGCCGCTGATCATCGAGATTGGTTTTGGTATGGGAATCGCCACAGCCCAAATTGCCCAGGATAATCCCCGGACCAATTACCTGGGGATTGAAGTCCACCGTCCGGGTATAGGACGGCTTTTAGGGGAGATTGAGCGGCGGCAGTTGCTGAATATCCGGATCATCGAAGCTGATGCGGTGGAGGTGCTCAAGCAGCGGATCCCGGATCGCTCGGTACAGGGGTTTCATGTGTTTTTCCCTGACCCCTGGCCAAAAAAGCGGCACCATAAGCGGAGGCTTATGACCCGACCTGTTACGGATCTCTTGGCGCGCAAGCTCGGTCCCTGCGGCTTTGTCTACATGGTTACCGACTGGGCGGACTACGGAGACTGGGCCTTGCGGGAGCTTTCCGCCACCCCCGGCCTGGCAAACCCCTATGAGGGCTTTGCCCCGCCCCAACACTGGCGGCCCCAGACCGCGTTTGAGCGGAAAGGACTTGCTAAAAACCATGGAGTGTATGAAATTTTCTTTAAGACCCAGTTATGAAAGACGCAACTATGCATGATCTACAGAAAAAAGAGCAAAAAAAGAAAAAAGCGAATAAAAAAAGTACGCAGCTTGACCCGCAGGATGCCCGAATTGCTGAACTGGAAGCACAAATCGCCGCGTACCAAAAGTCCTATTACAACGGCGAGGCGGAGATTTCCGACGAGGAATACGATAGGCTCTGGGATGAACTCAAACAGCGTGATCCTGAGAACCCGACGCT
>JAISPY010000294.1 GCA_031274565.1 Treponema sp. | reverse complement strand
GAACGAAAACTAAAAGCGTCCCCTGCAGAAAGGATGTATTCGGTTTGTACTAAGGTAAAATGAATCTTTCCGGATAGGATATAGATGAATTCTTCTCCATGATGGGACTGGGCATGGGTTCTGCCGCTGTTAGGGGCTATGGTGTACAACATGACGGAAAGGTTGATCTTGTTGAGGGCAATCAGGGAGGTTACTGAAACCCCTTCAAGGCCTATATTGATGAGGTCCCCGCCTCCTTTTTTCACGATGTGCTTTTCAGTTTGCGCATCCGCAATATAATAGAGCAAATTTTCCCCGTAAAAATCCGCCAGACGCTGCAGGATATCCAGAGAAACATTGGTCTGTTCGTTTTCTATTTTATAGAGGTAGGAAGGGGAAATTTTGATTGCTTTTGCCACGTCCTCTAAACCAAACCCCCGTTCAAGCCGATATTTTTTCCATTTTTCGCTTTTCAGGGCTTTTGAGGCGATGTTTTGCGCTGGCGGTGTATCCAGTTTGGGTTCCTCCGCGGGGTACATACCGCTCAACAGCCGATGCACCGCCAGGATGCTCATTTTATTTTTCTTGGCATAGCGGGTTAAACTACGCAGCCGGGTCACATCCTGGTGATCAAAAATCCGATAGCCGTTTTCCGCCCGCTTGGACCTCAGAATTCCCTGCTTTTCCCAGTTTCGTAGGGTTGCAGGCACGACCCCAATTTCCTTTGCCGCCTCTTGGATACTCAACAAGATTTCATCTGATTCCGTTATATACACCTTACTTCCTTGTAACCTTAGTTTTTCATCATTTTTCAATATTTTTAGAACTTGAGGCAGTTCCAAAATGTCAAATTTTGGAACCATCTCACTTATTATAGCACAATTTCCATAAAACTAGTTCCTCCCGCGACCTCATCACGGGATACCACCCCTCGCAGAGCAGGGTCCCCGCTCTACCGCGGTCCTGTATATAAAAACATACTCACTTTAAAAAGCAACAAGAATAGAAAAATATCATTATAATTATTTTCTCTATCTTATAAAAAGTAATTGACAATGTTATAAAAATAAGCATATTATATATAGTATAACCTTGTTGTCAGGTTTGTATCGGCAAACCTGAGCCAGTCAGGGTATGAGGAGTACAGTATGGGCTATCGTGAAGACCAGTGGTGGGTTGCGCCGGCAAATTATGCGCCGGAAGTGACCGCTCAATACGCTTTTGCCCCGGAGGTCAAAATCCTTGACACGACCTTGCGGGATGGAGAACAGCAGCCGGGAATTGTGTTCAGCCGGGAAGACAAGGTCGCCATTGCAAAACAGCTCGATGCAATTGGGATACACAAGATCGAGGCAGGAACCCCCGCAGTATCCCAGGGGGATGCGGACGCGATCCGGGAAATCTGCGACAGCGATCTTAAGGCCGAAATCTATTGTTTTGTACGCAATGTGGTGAGTGATATTGAACTCGCTAAAACATGCGGCGTCCAGGGCGTTTTGGCTGAGGTTCCGGGAAGCGAGCATTTGCTCAACCAAGGTATGAAGTGGAGCGCGGAAAAGGCGATCAAGGCTGCCTGTGAAGCCACTACGGCTGCCCATGAACTGGGGATGAAGGTTACGTTTTTCCCTGCGGATGGTTCTCGGGCGAGTCTGGATTTCCTTTTGGATACCCTGAGCGCCATCAAGGAAGGGGGACACGTGGATGCGGTTACCCTGGTGGATACCTTCGGCGCTTTCTCTCCGGAGGGCGCGGCATACACGGTCCGCAAAATGCGGGAACGGCTGCAATGTCCGATTGAAGTGCATTGCCATGAGGATTTTGGACTCAGTGTTGCCACAACCCTGGCGGCCCTGGCGGCAGGCGCTTCCTGCGCGCACGTTACGGTAAACGGAATCGGGGAACGCACGGGTAATACGCCCCTGGAACCGCTGCTGGTTTCCCTGCGCGCCCTCTACGGCATTGATACGGGCATTGACCTCTCCAAGCTCCTTGCCCTTTCTCAAGACGTGGAAAAGCGTTCCGGTATGCCCGTATCGCCGGTAAAGGCTATTGTGGGAGAACGGATCTTCGGCTGGGAAACCGGAATGCCCGTGGCGATGTGGAAGAACTGCAAGGATACGAATCCCCTGGTTATGCTGCCCTACCTCTGGACCCTGGTAAACCAGCGGGCGCCCTATATTTACACCGGCAAAAAAAGCGGCGTCGCCAATATCGCCCTGGTTGCGGAAGAATTGGGAATCACCCTCTCTGAAGAAGATACCAAGCGTATGGTGACCCTGGTTAAGGACCTGGCCATACGGGTAAAACGGGATATAACCCGGACGGAATTCAAAGCCCTGGCAGATACCCAGTGCCGGCATAAAAAAGCATGAGGAGGATTGATGATGCGAACGTATTTTTTGGATGAGCATTTTCTTACCCAGGAGAACAAGCGGCAGTTGACGGAAGATTTTGCCGCTGCCGGGCAGGAAATAATCTTTCGTTCCTATAAGACCAGCGAGGAAGTAATCAGCGGAGCTGCCGATGCGGAGGCGGTTATCCTCATGGCGGTAAAAATCAGCGCGGAGGTGATAGCCGCGCTGCCCAAACTCAGGTTTATCGGCCGCTGCGGCATAGGCTACGATAACGTTGACCTGGAAGCTGCGACAGCGCGGGGGACGGTGGTCTGTAATGTGCCGGATCATTGCACCTACGAAGTTGCCAGCCATACCTTTGCGCTCATGCTTGCCTTGCAGCGGCAGTTGGTACCTTTTATCAAACGTGCCCGTGCCGGGGGATACGCCCAAGGGTCTGAGATACAATGCCGCCGGATCAAGGGCCAGACCCTGGGGATACTCGGTTACGGTAAAATAGGCCGTGAATTGGCAAAAATGGCGCTGGGTATGGGCATGGAAATACTCGTCTTCGACCCTTGGGTAAAAGAGGTGTCAGAGCCCGGTATAACCCTAGCCCGCACCCTCGAGGAAGTGCTGCAAAAAGCGGATGTCTTGTCGATTCACACGCCGTTAACCCCGGAAACCACCCACATGCTTGCTATGCCCCAGTTTAAGCTGATGAAGCGGGGGGTCTTCCTGCTTAACGCATCCCGAGGCGGCGTTATCCATACGCAGGATTTGATTGCGGCCCTGAAGTCAGGCATCATAGCCGGTGCGGGACTGGATGTTTGCGAAGGCGAACCCCTGCCGATACATCACGAGCTGCTTGGTATGGATACGGTTATTTTTACGCCCCATGTGGGTATGTACTCAGAAGAAGCCATGGCGGATATGTACCACAAGCTGGCCAAGCAGACCATTGACGTACTTTCCGGCCGTTGGACCAATAATATTGTTAATCCCCAGGTGCGGGAAAAACTCAATCTGCGGTAAGCCATCAAAAAAATGGCAGGAGGTGTTGTAATGAAACGGAATATACCGGTCCTGGGCGTGTTGGTATGTGCGGCCCTGCTATGCAGCGGATGCAGCAAAGCCAATGCCCCGCAATCAAGCGGGGCAGGCTCCTCAAGGCAAGCGGCCAAAACCATAAAGGTTAAGATGACCCATACGGGTACGGAGCTTACCTTGGCGCACCAGGCGTTCCTCGTCATCAAAGATTATATGGAAAAAACCAGCAACGGCGTATTTGAGGTTACCATTTATCCAAACGGACAGCTTGGCAACGACGCGCAGATTGTTGAAGCGGTACAGGAAGGGGACGTGGAAATGATGTTCACCAACACGGGTAACTTACTTTCATTTGTTCCGGACCTGGGTGTTTTTGCGGTGCCCTTTGCATTCCCCTCCCATGAGGTAGCCTATAAGGTACTGGACGGGCAATTCGGCAAAGCCATGCTGGATGGTATGGAAAAGAAAGGGAGCATGGTAGGGCTTGGGTATCTCGAAGCCGTGGCGTACCGGGAACTTTCCGCGAACCGGGTTATTCGCACCCCGGCGGATCTCTCGGGATTGAAGATCCGGGTTAT
Source organism: Treponema sp. (assembly GCA_031274565.1). Taxonomy (GTDB): domain Bacteria; phylum Spirochaetota; class Spirochaetia; order Treponematales; family Breznakiellaceae; genus JAIRLU01. Next base: position 5,403 of record JAISPY010000294.1, on the reverse strand, counting down.
GACCAATCCGATCCATATCGCGATTTGGGAACGGCTCGGGGCGCAGCCCACCGCCATATCCTTTGCGGAGTTGTATACGGCGCTTCAGCAGGGAACGGTCGATGCCCAGGAGAACCCGCTGGAACTCTTTATTTCCCAGCGTTTCTATGAGGTTCAAAAATATGTAACCTTGACCCACCATATATTTACCACCGGCATGTTGACCGCGAATCCCGCATGGTTTAATGGGCTTACTCCGGAATTACAGCAGATTGTACGGGATGCCGCCACAGAGGCTACCTTGTTCCAGCGTGAACGGGCTGCGGAGGACTATGCGGGATACCTGAAAACCCTCTCGGATAACGGTATTACGGTTACTACCCTTACGGAGGAGGAACTCAATCAATGGAAGGCCATGGCAACTCCGGTGCTGCCCATGATCGCCAAAGAAGTCGGCGGGCAGGAGATCATTGATAGATTATTAGCCGCGGTTGAAGCCAGCAAGTAACGCGCCGCGCTCTTCCATATACCGGCGGCAACTGCTCCCGCCGGTATGAAAAAATTATGACACGGGAGACTCGTTATGAAAGCAATTATACGATTTTTAGACGATCACTTTGAAGCAATTTTCATCTCCCTGGCAATGGGCTATTTTGTAACGGTAACGGTATTGCAGATCATATTCCGGTTTATATTGAAAATGCCTGCGGGCTGGACGGAAGAGACTGCCAAGTACGCCTTTATATGGATGACCTTTGTCGGATCAGGCCTGGGAGCTAAAATACAGAGTCATATCCGGGTGGATATGTTTGAAAACGCCCTTACGGGCACTCCCCGGCGTATCGTGCACTGGCTTAACCAAGGTATATTCCTGGTATTTGCCGTGGTTATGACCGTGGTAGGTATCGGTATGTGCATCAGCCTGCAGTCACGGCCTCAATTAAGCCCGGCCTTGAAGATACCGATGCAATGGATCTATGGAGCCCTTCCAGTAGGTATGGGCCTTATGTGCCTTCGAATCATCCAGAACTTGTTTTTCCAAATCAAAGCGTACCTATGCGGGGAAAGGAGTTGAACCTATGATTGGGTTATTATTCATAGTGTTTTTCGGCCTGATGGCTTTAGGCGTGCCTATTGCCGCGGCTATGGGTCTCGGGATCCTGCTCAATGCCCTATTCGGTGGAACCGTATCCCTAGCCTTTATCGGCCGGGGTATGGTATCCTCCCTGGATTCGTTCCCGGTGCTGGCCGTCCCTATTTTCATCTTTGCCGGTGAAATCATGGCAAAGGGGGGCATTTCAAAGCGGCTTTTCAACTTTGCCAATGCCTGCGTAGGGGGCTTTACCGGCGGCGTTCCCATGGCCACGGTATTTACCTGTATGCTCTTCGGCGCCATTTCCGGTTCCGGCTCGGCGACCTTTGCCGCGGTGGGAACCATTATGATCCCTATTATGACCAAGCAAGGATACGATCGGCGGTTTATCACCGCCTTAACCGCGGCATCCGGCGGGCTGGGGATTTTGATTCCCCCCAGTCTGCCGATGGTCATGTACGGGGTATCCGCGGGCACTTCTATCGGGGATATGTTCATGGCCGGGGTATTGCCGGGAGTACTCTGCGGTATTGCGTTAATGGTATATGCGTATATTTTCAGCAAGCTCCATCCCATTGCGATACAGGATACCCAGGAGCCGCGACTGAGTATTGGCCGCAGTCTTCTGGATGGATTTTGGGCGTTGCTCTGTCCGGTTATCATATTGGGCGGGATCTACGGCGGGATTTTTACCGCTACCGAGGCGGCGGGGGTAGCGGCCCTCTACGGCATCCTGGTAAGTAAGTGTATCTACAAGACCCTGGCACTGCGGGAAATTCCAGGGATTCTGCTGCGGTCCGCGCGGATGAATGCGCCTATTTTGCTGATTGTCGCGGTTGCCACGGTATTTGGCCGGGTACTGACCATCCAGAATATTCCCACCATGTTAGCCAGCACCGTACTGGGCATTACCGATAATCCCATCCTGATTCTCCTTTTTATCAACCTTTTGCTCTTGGTAGCGGGGATGCTGATGGAGGCCCTGGCGGCAATCGTTATTTTGACCCCGATATTGCTGCCCATAGCCATCGGGGTGGGTTTGAGTCCGATTCATTTTGGGGTGATCATGGTGGCGAACTTGGCTATCGGTTTTATTACCCCCCCGGTGGGCACTAACCTGTACGCCGCGTCGGGGATTACCGGTATTCCGATTAAAGACATTGTCCATGCTGCGGTGGGACCGGTCATTGCGCTGCTTATCGTCCAGATCTTAGTGGTGCTTATTCCGGGCATTTCCACCTGGCTGCCTTCGCTTATGAAATAAAGGTATACCGATTCAGCCGTCCCCATGGGGGGCGGCGCTACGTTGAACCGTTGGTCCGCGGGCGCCTTCCGGCTGAATCCGTACCCGTAAAAATATGAAATACAAAACTGTGCCGTGGTCATACGGCGAACAATACAAGCATAAGGAATAGATAGTATGGTAACGCCTATACACAATCCCGCGGCGGGAAAGCTGCGCGTGATAGGGTATGTTTCCGGTTCGGGAGATACCCTCTGGAAAGCTTATGAACTGCAAAAAGAAATCGAGGCGTCCCCGGGCGGACGCCTGGGGGAATGCCCCTTTACGATAGTGGGGGTTTTTTCAAGCAATTCCAAGGCAAAAGCCCTGGCAAGAGCCGAAACCCTGGGAGTGCCTCATGTCTCCATCGATATTAAGGAGTATTACCAGCAGCGGGGGAAACCGCTAAGCGACCAGGCGCTGCGCCGGGAGTACGATGCCGCGGCGCTGGAACGGCTACGCCCCATGGGGGGGGACGCCATCCTCTTAGCGGGGTATGTCTGGGCAACCACGGACTGTCTTTTGGATGAGTACCTTATTATCAATGTGCACCCGGCGGATCTTTCCATCCAGCGCCAAGGCAGGAGGGTCTATGCAGGAGGAAACGGCGTTGGCGACGCGCTGCAGGCCCGGGAACCCACCCTTTCCTCCGCCTCCCATCTGGCCACCAAGGAAATCGACGGCGGTCCCCTCTTGGTCCTTTCCGAGCGGATTCCCGTGGACTATAGCCTCCATAGGGATGAAGCGGAACGGATGCGGCATTATCTCGGCTTGGTGAATGAGCAGAATCGCCTGGTGGGAGCCCGCACCGTGCTGGAGCTTGCCCTGGGTAATTTTGCAACCGATGAGAGCGGAAAGGTTTACTATCAAGGGAACCCGGTCCCCCAGGGTATTCGTATGGAGCCCTGGGAAGCACATCAGCCCCGATACCGACGACGGACGGATAAACTGTTGTACCCTGATTCGGTAGCGGTCATAGGGGCTTCCCAAAAGCCCGGAATCGGCCGTTCAGTCGTCGAAAACATCCTGCGGGATGGTTTTAGCGGGAAGGTATACGCGGTGAATGTCCGGGGAGAAGCCGTAGGGTCCGTACCGGGCTACCCCTCCATCGAGGCGATTGAGGAACCGGTGGATCTGGCGGTTATCGCTACCCCGGGAGCGACCGTACTGGAACTGGCGGAAGCCTGCGGACGCAAGGGGGTTCATGCCATCATCTGTATCAGCGCGGGGTTCAAGGAAATCGGCGGTGAGGGCGCGGCGGCCCAGGAACAATTGGTCGCCATCATCAACCGCTATAACATGCGGCTCATTGGGCCTAACTGCATGGGGGCGATGAATGGAAAGGTGCGGCTCAACGCAACCATCTTGGCGGGCCGTATTGCCCAGGGCAATGTGGCAATGGTTACCCAGAGCGGCTCTATCGGCGCGGCCATGCTGGATTATGCCGCAGAATTGGGCATCGGGTTTTCCTCGATTGTTTCCCTGGGCAACCAGGCGGACCTGACGGTCTGCGATCTGCTGCCTTTTTATGCGGAGGATCCCCATACCAAGGTGATCGTCCTGTATTTGGAATCCATCGCGGAGCCGGCGCGTTTTTGGCGGTTGGCGGCGAAGATACCTAAGCCTATCTTACTCTTGAAGGCAGGCAGTACCTCCGTCGGCATGGCTGCGGCAAGTTCCCATACGGGCAGCCTCACCGGGAACGACCAGGTGGTGGATGCCTTGATTAAAAAGGCAGGCATTACCCGGGTGTATTCCCTGGAGGAACTCTTTATGTGTACCGCCGGGCTTGCGAATATGCCCCAGGTCAAGGGAAACCGGGTCGCGCATCTCACTAACGCGGGAGGCCCCAGTATTCTCATTTCTGATGCCCTGAGCAACTACGGTTTCACCTTACCGGTTACCCAGGAACCCTTGAAATCCTACCTGCGGGAACGCCTGCTGCGGGAGGCTTCGGTACAAAATCCCGTGGATATCGTGGCTCCCGCGCCGCCTGAACACTATGTGCTCTCCGCCCAGGCCATGCTGGAAAGCGGCTCCTATGACGCCCTGCTGATCTGTTGTGTTCCTCCGGCCACGGTTGATACCGCCAAGATTGCGGAGGCTCTGGCGCCGGTGGTACAAGGGGCGAAGATACCGGTTTTGACCAATTTCTTTGGACCCACCCTGGGTAAAGGTGCCCGGGACATACTGATTAAGAACCATATTCCTACCAGCCTGTATCCTGAACAGATTGCCCTCATGTTGGCAGGTATGCGGGAACGTCCCAAGGTCAGTATGATGGAAGGCCCCCGTCCTTCCGCTGCGGCGGTACGTCGGGCGCGGGGGATCCTCTCAAGGGTTTCCTCCGGCGCATACCTGCCTACCCAGGAGGCATACGCGCTTTTGGACTTGTTTGGGGTGCATGTTGCCCGGAGCCGGATGCTTATTGCCGCGGAAGACCCCCGGCATGAAAACCTGGCGGCCCTTTCCTTCCCGGTGGTGGCGAAGATCGATCATCCGGACATTGTCCATAAGTCGGATGTGGGGGGGGTTCGTTTGAACATAGGATCGCTCCAGGAATTAGCGGAAGTACGCGCGGATTTCCTTGCGCGGTTTCCCGGGGCCACCGGTGTATTTGTTCAGGAGCAAGTACCGGCAGGTTTGGAATTAATCGTGGGAGGGGTCTCGGATCCCCAACTCGGCAGTGCAGTCATGGTCGGCTTAGGCGGTGTTTGGGTTGAGATCATGCAGGATATCGTCTTTGGGTATCCTCCGATAGGCACGGCAGAAGCGCTGAACTTGATTAATGAGCTGCGTTGTGAACCCTTGCTGGCGGGGTATCGGGGTAAGGCGGGAGTCAACAAGGCAGCCTTGGCAGCGGTGGTGGAAAAAATCAGCGCCCTTTTGCTGGCCCTGCCGGACATCGGTGAAATCGATCTCAATCCGGTGATTTACGATCCCGCACGAGATGTCTTTATCGCGGCAGACGCAAGAATAAAGAAGGGATAGGATACCGGTTTAGCCGCCATAGTAACTATTCCCGGTGCGGGGGCCTAGCAGTTTGTTG
>JAISPY010000145.1 GCA_031274565.1 Treponema sp. | reverse complement strand
TAAAATTGCTGGTTATGCGAAATAGGCTATTGACATTATCCACAATAATTGATAAAATAAAACATCAACTGGAGGCTTATATGGCTGATAATTATAAATTAGGTAAACTGGAAAAACTTAATATTAGGGACATCTGGAAAAATGAAGCAAAAGACTTTACAAATTGGCTTGCTGAGGAAGAAAATTTAGCTCTCCTGAGTGAAGAAATTGATATTCCCATAAAATTTATAAAAACAGAAGCAAGTGTAGGGGCATTTTCTGCTGATATTCTAGCCGAAGAAGAAAATACTGGAAACAAAATAATAATAGAAAACCAATTAGAGGAAACTGATCATGATCATTTGGGAAAAATTATTACGTATGGTTCGGGTTTCAATGCGAAGTACTTACTATGGATTTTTAAAGATATTCGTGAAGAACATAGACAGGCAATTGATTGGCTTAATGAAAAAACCGATTCCTTATATATTTTTGCGCTTAAAATGGAAGTATGGAAAATCGGAGATTCAATGCCAGCGCCAAAATTTCAAATAATTTGTTCGCCCAATAACTGGGCTAAAGCGGTTAAACAATCTTCTGATGATACTAATTTAACGGACACAAATTTATTGCAACTGGATTTTTGGACTAATTTTAGTGCATACTTGGAAAAAAACACTTCAAAAATCAAAATAAGAAAACCTCAACCACAGCATTGGTATGATTTGAGCATGGGGAATTCACAATTGCATATTTCTTGTATTATTTCTTTTCAAAATGATTTTATGCGGTGTGATATTTATATTCCAGATAACAAAGATTTATTTAAAAAATTGTTTTCAAAAAAGGATGCTATAGAAAAGGAACTTGGGTTTAATTTGGAATGGGAAGAATTACCTACTGCTAAAGCCTCAAGAATTAAATATCAAAATAATAATATAAATTTAAAAAATAAAAGTGAATATGAAAATTATTTCAAATGGCTTAAGGATATAGCAGAAAAATACATAGAAATAATACCAAGGTATTATTAACATAAGGACGTACTTCACCTAACGAGACTGTCAGAAAAGTAATGTTACAGCCCTCGTACCACTACATAGAGCGTATTATTGTTGAAGGTTATACTATATTATGGTGGTGGATTGGCATATCAGGGACTACTTCGACAGTCTCAACATACCTGTTTACGCTTCGGGCGCAAGCACCCTCGGTGTTCCGTTCGTCTAGGTCGTTTCACGCCCACGGCTCATTCCTCCCACATTTGAGCGACATGCAAACCAGGGGAGACATTTCTATTGGTCCTTGACAAGTAAATAGTTCCGTCATCTTGACATTCAAGTAGGGTATGATCATATTATAAATATGACAAAACTGGTTATTTTGTCATGGAAGCAAAAGGAGGATTGCGTGGTATTGCAGGATAAGCAGGCGCTGGTTACCGGCGCTTCTCGGGGTATCGGCAGAGCCATAACCGAAGGGTTCCTCTTGGAAGGAGCCGAAGTATGGGGTCTCGGGACGCGGGAACCTTCAGACCTGGACGCATGGATTGCCCGGACGGGCGGGAAACTGCACTGGATTTGCGCAGACCTGGCCTCCTTGGATTCAGTGGAACCTATCATACAGGATCAGCTTAAAGCCGCGGATGGCTTCGATATCCTGGTGAATAACGCGGGTATTACCAAGGATAATCTTGCCTTTAGGATGAGCCTTGCGGACTTTCAGAAGGTTTTGGATGTGAACCTCACCGCGGCTTTCCTGATTGCCCGCACGGTTGCCCGGGACATGATACGCCGGAAAAGCGGTTCCATCATCAACATATCCAGCGTGGTGGGGATCCACGGCAATGGGGGCCAGATAAACTATGCGGCCAGCAAGGCCGGGCTTATCGGCCTTACCAAGTCCTTAGCCCAGGAAACCGCAAGCCGAGGGATCCGGGTCAACGCGGTTGCCCCGGGGTTCATTGACTCGGATATGACCCGGGCCATGCCCGCAGGGGCCAAGGAACGGATGTTGGATCACATTCCCCTGAAACGGCCGGGGACCCCGGAAGAGGTGGCCCAGGCGGTGCTGTTTTTTGCTTCTGACGCTTCGGGGTATATCACCGGGCAGGTACTTGCCGTGGACGGCGGTATGTTCTGCTGAACCGGTAGGGAGGAACAGATGAAAAAAAAAGTCGTGGTTACCGGGATGGGGGTGATTGCTCCCATCGGTAATTCCCTTGGGGATTTTGAAACCGCGCTTAAACAAGGGAAAAGCGGGGTGAGCAGGATCAGCCTTTTTGATACTGCGGGGTTTGATGTAACCATCGCCGGAGAGGTCAAGGACTTTGATCCTTCCCGATGGATCGATAAAAAAGACACCCGTAAGATGTCCCGGTTCACCCAGTTTGCGGCGGCGGCGGCAAAGGACGCGCTCACCCAAGCCGGGCTGGTAGCGCCCGCCGAAGAGGGCCGCAGCCGGATACTAAGCGATCCTGAAATGACCGGTATTGTCTTGGGTAACGGTATCGGCGGCTTTGAGGTGGTTACCGAGTCCTTTCACAAACTCTTTGATAGCGGTCCCCGACGGATGTTGCCCCTCACGGTGCCCCTCATGATTGGGAACGAAGCTGCGGGGAACGTGTCCATCCTTTTTGGCATTAAAGGTCCTGCCTTCACCCAGGTAACTGCCTGCGCCTCCGGTACCGATGCCTTGGGACAGGCCCTGGACCTCATCCGTTCAGGCCGCTGTGCGGTGGTCTTGGCAGGGGGGACTGAAGCCTGTATCGTCCCCTTTGCCATCGGCGGGTTCCAGATGCTGAAGGCCCTTTCCTCCAAGCGCAACCATGAACCGGAAAAGGCCTCCCGGCCCTTTGACGCAGACCGGGATGGCTTTGTCCTGGGGGAAGGGGCAGGTATACTGGTCCTGGAAAGCGAAGCCCATGCGCTTAACCGGGGCGCCTGCATCTTGGCGGAGTTTGCCGGATATGGAGCCTCCGCAGATGCCTACCACATCACCTCCCCGGAGCCCTCAGGAGCAGGGGGGGGGCGGGCAATCGCCCTGGCCCTGAAAGACGCGGATCTTGCCCCGGAAGCGGTTCAGTACTACAACGCCCACGGGACTTCCACGGAGATCAACGATCCCACAGAAACCAAAATGGTGAAATACGCCTTTGGGGATCATGCCTATAAACTCAAAATATCGAGCATCAAGAGCATGACCGGCCACTGTATCGCAGGCAGCGGCGGACTTGAAGCGATTGCGTGCATCCTGGCGATCCAGGGAGGCTTCTATCCTCCCACCATCAATCTGGAGCATCCGGACCCTGCCTGTGACCTGGACTATGTGCCCAATACGGTACAGTACGGTCCCATTGACGCGGCGGTTTCCGGGTCACTGGGCTTCGGCGGCCACAACGGAGCAGTAGTATTCAAGCGATATACTGCTCAGTGATTGCGGTTTGATTTGAATATGCGGCGTATGTCTTCTTCAGGGCTGCGGCAAGATGAACCAGGTAGGAAAAAATGGAATCCGTCTCAGCCTGAGCCTTTTCTTAAGGGTGATTCAGGATGAAACCGCATAAACCCAGAGCACCATTTCGGAGGGGGTGTAGAAAAAAACTTCTAAAACACCCGCTCTTGGGTAAACCGTAAGGCGCTGCGTCTATCTTCCTGCTTCCTTTTTCTTGTTAAACCGAGTAGACTTAGGTTCATGGGAATTATTGACCGTCTTGGAGATGTGATAAAGAGTTATCTTAATGATGACCTTGAAGATCCTGTGGTGTTTTCGAATGAGAGGTCATTCCAAAACCGGCATCGAGCTTATGAGGATCCGGACATGGAAGCGGCCTTTGAGGAACTAGATGAGTATCTACAGGGGAGGCCGAAGCAAAAGAAGGGGGCTGCTTCTCATACCGGCAATTTCCACCGCCCAAGCAGCCCGGGGGGTTTTGTTGCCTCGGACTTTGAGCGCTATGCCCCGGCGGAGGTTCCCGAATCCCTGAAGCAGGACTTTGCGGAGTTGGGAGTACCGGTGGGGGCATCCTCGGAAGATTGTAAGTCCGCCTATAAAAAGCTCCTTAAAATCCACCACCCTGACCGTCATGCAGGGCATCCGGGGAACATGAAAAAGGCCACTGCCAAGTCCGCCCGGATAAACGCCGCCTTCGACCGTATTGAACGATGGCGGAAAACCGGGCAGGCGGACTGAGGAGCGAGCTGCGGTAAACCCTATACGTCCGAGGGCGGGTCTTTTTCTAGGGCCGTCTTATACTGCTCGGTAAAGTATTCGATCTTGTGGGTAACCTTTTGTAAATGGTTCTGCATTTCCTGAATCTGCCGCTCCACCAGGTGCTTGTGTTCCTGCAGGAGCGCGCAGCGCTGGGGTAAGGTGCTGTCCCCTTCCTGGCTCAAGGCAACGAAATGCTTGATCTGCTTGATGGACATGCCCGTATTTTTAAGACAGCAAATAAGGCCGAGCCATTCCAGATCCTGTTCCGAATACCGGCGTATCCCATTCCGGCTTCTGGCTATACTGGGTAACAGTCCCTCTTGCTCATAGTACCGCAAGACATAGGGCGGCAACGCGGTTTTTTCTGCTACCTGCTTAATCGTAAAAAACAAAACCTACTCCTCCTTAGCACGGTTTGGGCTATTCAATCTCTTTGCCGCAGTGAGGACAAACCCGTTTACCCGCTGGACCGTCTGCTCGTATACCTTCTTGCTGTTCTTCCTTGCTTATGGCCTTGATAAAGCCCGAACTGATGATCCCTGCAGGCAAGGCAACGAGTCCGATCCCTAAAAGCGCTATCACCCCGCTCAACACCTTCCCGATGGTGGTAATAGGATAGACATCCCCATAGCCCACGGTGGTGAGGGTCGCCACCGCCCACCAGAGGGTGGCGATGATATTGGGAAATTTGTCCGGCTGCGCGGTATTTTCGACATAGTACATCACCGATGAGGCTAATAAGAGCATTAAGCCGGTCATAAAGATAGTGGTAAAGATCTTCTCCTTTTCCCCTCTGAATACCTGGGCAATAAGCTCCACTGCGTTATTGTACCGGTTCAGTTTGAGGATCCGCAGCAGCCGGAACAAACGCAATATCCGCAGCATCCGCAGGTCAATACCCACGATGAAGGGCAAATAAAACGGAAGAATCGCGCAGAGATCGATGAGCGCCATAAACGAACCGATATACCGGAGATAGGGAAACCTATGCCCCGGGTACTTATACGGAGCGGTCCATAAACGTAATACGTACTCCGCCGTAAAGATGATGATTGAAATATACTCAAAGATGGTTAAGCTCTGCTTGAGCGGTTCCGGAAGATCATTAAAGGAACTGATAATCACCGCGGCAATATTAAGCACGATGATGACGATGATCCCATAGTCAAAGCCAATGCTGGCCTTATCGCCAGGGGTTCCCTTTTCAACGATTTCGAAAATCCGTTTCTTCTCTAGTATCATCTCTATCCTCCCAAGGCCCTCACCGGCCCGGAAACCGTAGGTACCCTATGAAAAATCTGCTTTTTTCTTTTCTATCTTTTTTATAGTTCTCGTCCAGGTATCCCGAAGGCCCACGGTCCGGTTGAAAACCGGTTTATTCCCCCCCGAATCTTCCCGGGTCTCCGGGTCCCGGACAAAGTACCCCAGCCGCTCAAACTGGTAGCGGTCCCCCAGGGCAGCTTCCCCAAGACAAGGCTCGCCATACGCGGTGGGAATCACTTCTATGGACTGGGGATTGAGGGTATCCATGAAGGACCCGCCTGGGGGAACTTCCATGGGCCGCTCCACCTGAAAGAGATGGTCGTAGAGGCGCACCTCCAGGGGAATGGCATGGCCGCAGGATACCCAATGGATGGTACTCTTTACCTTCTGGTTATGCGGCGCATTGCCTCCCCGGGTCTCTGGATCGTAGGTACAGCGCACCGCGGTAATCGCTCCGGTACTCGGTTCCCGGTCAAAGCCCGTGCAGGTAACGATGTAACCGTAGCGGAGCCGTACCTTGTTACCCGGGTAGAGCCGGTAGTATTGGGGAGGAGGGACCTCCGCAAAATCTTCCCGTTCTATCCACAGTTCCCGGGAAAAACGAATGCGCCGCTTACCCGCCGCAGGGTCTTCGGGGTTGTTCACCGCTTCCAATTCCTCTTCCCGGTCTGACTCCCAGTTCTCGATGATGAGCTTCAGGGGCCTGAGTACGGCCATGACCCGCTGGGAATGTTTGTTCAGGTCCTCGCGGAGGCAGTATTCCAGAAACGCGATGTCCACCATGCTGTCGTTCTTGGCGATCCCGATCTGGGTAACGAAACTCCGCAGGGCCTGTGGGGTATAGCCCCGCCGGCGCAGCCCCGCGATGGTGGGCATCCGGGGATCATCCCAGCCTGCCACGTACTTTTCCTGGACCAGCTTGAGCAGATACCGTTTGGAAAGCACCGTATGGGTCAGGTTGAGCCGGGCAAATTCAATCTGCCGGGAAGGGAAGACCTCCGCTTCCTGGATGAACCATTCATACAGGGGGCGATGGTTCTCGTATTCCCGGGAGCAGAGGGAATGGGTGATCCGCTCTTTGGCATCTGAGAGGGGATGCTGAAAATCGTACATGGGATAGATACACCAGGCGGTTCCGGTCCGGTAGTGGGTATCCCGGCGGATCCGGTACATCACCGGGTCCCGGAGGAGCAGGTTCGGGCTTGCCATGTCGATCTTGGCCCGGAGGGTTTTCGCTCCGTCAGGGAATTCCCCCTGCCGCATCCGGGTGAAGAGGTCCAGGTTCTCCTCCACGGTCCTATCCCGGTAGGGACTGTTCCTGCCCGGAGGGGTGTTGATGATGGCGGCCTTTAGGGAAAAGCCGTTGTTTTTATCTCCCGCTGCGGTTCCCCGGTATTCGCTGATAGCATCTTCCGAAAGGTCATCCACATAGGCCTTACCCTTCTTGATGATCCGCACCGCCAGATCGTACAGGTACTCATAATAATCCGAGGCGTAATACTCTCGATCTTCCCAGTCAAAGCCCAGCCACCGGACATCCCGTTTAATGGCCTCCACATAGGAACTATCCTCTTTTTCCGGGTTGGTATCATCAAAGCGGAGGTTACACTTCCCTCCGAATTGCTGGGCCATGGAAAAGTCCACTATCAGGGCTTTGCAGTGGCCGATATGGAGCCAGCCGTTTGGTTCCGGAGGAAACCGGGTATGCACATAGGTATAACGGCCCGTGCGAAGGTCTTCGGCAATAAAGTCCGCGATGAAGTTCGCGGTTATATAGTTTACAGTATCGGGGGAAACCACGGTATCGAGGGAAACTATCGTCGCGTCTTGGGTTTCATCCATATAATCCTCCTTTATAGGTAACGCATCAAGGTGCGGGATCAAAAATTGGTCAGGTAGCACAACCCAATGAGGAGAATGGCCCTCAGGCACTCAGGGTCAACCGGGCGGTCTTGGTTCAACTGCTGCAGGCTGCCAATCTGCCCTCCATACCACCAGAAAAGCCCCATCTGGGTATCGATCCTAAACGTATACTCGGTAAAATCTTCTTTATAGCTCTGGCTCCCGAAGAACAGGTAGGCCAGTTCCTCCAGGATGCGGCTAAAATCCGCGAGGGCCTCCTGATACTGTCCTTGTTCTATAGTGGCAATAAAGGGGGGGATCCGGTCCTGCAGCCGTTCTTTATAACCTTCATCGGCCTTTTCAACCCAGGTCTTTTGAATCAAAAGGTCCAGGTTATTCTGAAAATGGGTTAAGAAATGGGGCAGTGCATAATGTTCTCTCTGCTCAACCGGCAGGGTATCAGCACCCGTTAAGAGGCGGGTATAATCCGTGGCGATCCCCAAAATGCCCGCAAAGGCCTTGGCCGCTTCAATACTGGGGCCCTGTTCCGGCTGAAATCCTGCGGAAGGGAAGAGAGCCTCCGCAATCGGCCGATACTCTTCGGGGATGGTTTTATGGATACGGGGAGAACTACTTAACATAGTAGTAACATGCCGTGAAACCAAAAAATTGTCAACACAGCCTAAAGGGGTTTACGCGATTGCGGTGTATACTTTGGAAGCCACGCCATACGCCCCCGCAGGGCTCAAAGGCGCGGCCTTCGTAATACTCCGTGATGGGACGGTACCGTCTCTTGCGGCAGGAGGAATCATACTCAAGCGCCGGCAGGCTTTTAGGTACCGCCCTTAATCCGACGCCGCTTCCCCCTGCTCCGTTAAGGAGCGGGACAACGCTTCTACCAATTTAGCCGCTTCTTCCCGGGTCAAGGTGATCCCTTTCCCCATCTTCTCGTGTCCCGGCGCCCAGTCACGAATATCAAACTTGGGATTTCGGCCATTCCAAGAGACCAGGTTCAGTTCTTTTTTCCAACCCCCTTTCTCTTCCCCAAGTACCGCGTAATGTCTGAGTATATCGTACGTGATATCCGGCATATAAACCTCCTGATTAAACCCCGTCTCCCCAGGGATATACCATTATCTGCTATCCATGGTCAAGATATCATAGGGATCATCCCCCAGCCGGCGGTGCTGGAGGGCTTCCAAAATATGAATCGGCAGGATACGCTCTTTTTCCTCCAGGTCCGCAATGGTCCGGCTCACCCGCAATACCCCATGAAAGGCCCGTCCGGAAAGTCCCAGTTTGGCCGCGGCCGTCCGGAAAACCCCTTCCGCTTCACCGGTCAAAGCGCAGAACCGCTCGATCATCCCCGGAGGCATCCGGGCATTACGCCGTACCGTCGTACTTTTGAACCGTTCCTGCTGTATGGCTACCGCCCGGAGGACCCGCCGCAGGACAGCCTCACTGGTCTCTTCCTCCCGCTGCCCCAAGGAATGGATCGTCGGGGCATGTACCCCCACCCGGAGTTCCATCCGGTCCAGCAGCGCTGCCCCTAACTTGCGCCAATACCGGCGAATTTCCTCAGGGCTGCAGAAGCAGCTTACCTCGGTTCCCGCAAAACTGGCTCCCGGTTCCGCGGGAACGTACATCCCCAGCCTGCCGCAGGGACAGGGGTTCGCCGCTAAGAGGAGCTGAAAATCCGCGGGAAGCCGTACCGGTCCCTCGGCGCGGGAAATGCTTATCACCCTATCTTCCAGCGGTTCCCGCAGGGACTGGAGCACATGGGCCCGAAATTCAGGGGCCTCATCCAGAAACAGCACCCCCCAATGGGCGAGGCTGATCTCCCCGGGCCGCACGGTTTTGCCGCCCCCCAGGATACCCTCCGCGCTCGCCGAATGATGGGGCGACCGGAACGGCGGTTGGGTGATAAGCCCCTCTGCAACCGGAGCAAGGCCGGTGGGTAACTGCCCTGCCAGACTGTAAAGCCGGGTTACTTCCACCGCCTCATCGGTTTTGAGGGGCGCCATGATCGAAGGCATACGCCGGGCAAGCATGGTCTTCCCGGCCCCTGGCGGCCCAAAGACCAGCAGGTTATGACCTCCTGCGGCGGCAATCTCCAAAGCCCGCTTATATCGTCCCTGTCCCCGGACTTCGGCAAAATCTCCTCCGGACCAGGAGCTTCCCTCATCCGCGGCTCCCTTTTCCCCGGGGGGTGAACCCGCTTCCAGGTTCACTTCCAAGGCCGGCAACGAACCGGTTTCCGCCCGAATCCGCAGGGCATGCACCGCTTCACTCAAGGTAGCGGCCGCCGAGAAATGGCCTGCTGCAAGAATCACCGCTTCCCGGGCATTCTCCGCAGGGACGATGAATTCCCGGATCCCCGCCTTAAGCCCTGCCACGGTGGCGGCCAGGACCCCTCGAACCGGCCGCAGCCTCCCTGAAAGTTCCAACTCCCCCATCACCATGAGATTATCCACCGCAGGGGCCATTTTCGCGGCAGCCATCACCGCCAGGGCTATGGGCAGGTCCAGGTAGGTGCCGTCTTTTCGTACCCCTGCAGGAGCCAGGTTAATCAGGATCCGGTCCGGCGGAAACGTATAGCCTGAATTGCGGAAGGCTGCCATGACCCGCTCCCGGGCCTCCCGCACCGCCCCTTCCGCCAGGCCGGTAATATCAATCCCTGGAATACCCCGGCGTATATCCGCTTCAACCCGGATAATAATCCCATCTGCCCCATAGGGCGCATAGGCCATCACATACATCACCGCACCTCGATAAGATACGGCATTATCCTGGGCTATGCTTTAAGTTTTTCGCGCTTCACCTTCACATTGGTCTTTTAATGTTGGGGATTGGTAATCAATCATCGAATGGTGGGTCAAGTGTAGCCCCTTACCTCCCCTGGGAAGCAGGTTCTTGGGTTGTTGACTCGTAGAAGAGGCAATACCGGCACCGTTTCCTTTCCACCCAAGCCGAAAGGTTAATCCGGGTCCCCGTCTTTCGCGGTTTGCGCTTCGGGGTCTGGTTTTTTCTGTAACTTTAAGAGCTGCCCTATGATATTCAGGACAAGACCCCGGTAATTGGGGGTTAATTCCTTAAAAATCGTAGTCATCTGCTCCAGTTCCGAGTCGGGAGGGACCTTGTCAAACATATTCCCCTCCCCGGTCTCAAGCCAGCGCCGGTTTACGCCGTATTTTATTGAAATGAGCTCAATGATGCGGTCGTTTACCCTGCTGTTT
>JAISPY010000119.1 GCA_031274565.1 Treponema sp. | reverse complement strand
GCTCTTTTTAGAAGAATACGACGATTTTTTGTATTTTTTTAACTAGACGTTCATGTGGTTCCTGTAGTATGGTAAGATACACTATGAAATTCCTACGGTTATGTATACATCAGGTTTTGGTGATTTCGTTGCTGGCGGGTATGTCCGGCTGCGGATCGGAACAACCGCAGCGTGGACCACCACCCGCTCCGGCCTATGCTTCTTTTCGGGAGATACCGGAGGTAACGCCGGAAGAAATTCAGGCTATCGAAGCCCTGCGCACCGAGTATGATGCTTTTAGTTACGGCATGACCCTCAGCACGGAAACCTTTTACCCCAAGCAGGATCGTATCGGCGGGTATTCGGCCCGGTTCTGTCAGTGGCTCACCGGGTTTTTCGGTATCCCGTTCACACCGAGAATCTATAACTGGGATGATTTGATTGCAGACTTCGACGCTCTGGCGATTGATTTTACCGGAGAACTGAATGCTACGCCAGAACGCCGCAGGCTCTATTATATGACGGATAATATTGCCCAGCGGTCGATCAAAATGATACACCTCGCCCAGGGTGAAAAGGATATTCCCTGGGATAGCGCGGTATCGAATGAACAGGATATCCCCCGGTACGGGTTTTTGGAAAACAGCCTCATAGAGCGTTCGGTGCGGCCCTTTTTACCCGATGGCCATGTCAGGGTTCAGGTGAAAAATTATACCCATGCGTATGAGCTGCTCAAAAGCGGTGCAATCATGGTCTATTTTGATGATGGGAGTGCGGAAGCGGGTTTTGATGCCTACAGCGATGTGGTACTCGAGAATTTCTATCCCCATACGCCTAATCCGGTTTCCTTTTCAACCAAAAATCCCAAGCTGGAGCCTATTATTTCGGTGGTACAAAAGTACCTTAACCACGGCGGGACCTACCAGTTGGCGGAGTTGTATACCCAGGGCCAGCAGGAGTACCGGCGCTCCAAATTCTTTGGGCGCCTGACCCCGGAAGAACAACAATACGTTACGGCCCATCAGAATCCCGCGGCCATTGTAACCGTGGCAATGCAATACGACAATTACCCTAACTGCTTTTACAATACCCAGGAACAGGAGTGGCAGGGTATCGCCGTGGACATCCTCAAGGAGATGCAGGATTTGATAGGCCTAAGCTTCCGAACGGTCAACCAGAGAACCGATGAGCGGCCCGCTCTTTTGGATATGGTGGCCCAAGGAGAAGCTTCCATGATTGCGGACCTCATCCGCTCCTCCAATCGGGAAAACCGTTTCATTTGGACCGATACCCCCTATTTAAGCGATTATTACGCCCTGCTTTCCCGAAGCGACTATGCGGATACGAGTCTCAACAAGATACCCGCTGCCCGGGTGGGCTTGATTAGTGATTCCGTATATACCGAGGTATTCCGGGACTGGTTTCCGGAACATGCCCGTACTGCAGCATACCCTACGATTAAGGAGGGCTTTGCCGCCCTGGAGCGGAAAGAAATCGATCTTTTTATGGCCTCCCGGAACGTGCTGTTGACCGTTACCAATTATCACGAGCAGCCCGGCTTCAAAGCAAATTTCGTGTTTGATCAGCCTTACGATTCCCAGTTTGGTTTCAATAAAGATGAAACGATCCTCTGTTCCGTGATTGAGAAGGCCCAGGGCTTTATCAATACCAGTCAGATTTCCGACCGGTGGACCCGCCGGGTCTTTGATTACCGGGGGAAGATGGCTCGGGCCCAGCGGCCCTACCTGGTGGGGCTTTCAGCGCTCCTGCTGATGGTCTTAATATTGCTCACGATCCTCCAGGTGCGGAACAAGCAGATGGAAAAACGCCTGGAAGAAACCGTCTCCAAACGGACCGCGGAATTGGAAGTCCAGACCAAACTCGCGGAAGCCGCTTCCCAAGCCAAAAGCCAGTTCCTCGCCTCCATGAGCCACGAAATCCGTACCCCCATGAACGCCATCATCGGTATGAGCGACCTCATGCGTACCGATAACCTGGATAACGTCCAGACCGGCTACTTTACCGATATCAAGAAAATGGCCAAAGCCCTCCTGCAAATCATCAACGACATCCTGGACTTCTCCAAAATCGAAGCGGGTAAATTGGAGCTCATCCCGGTGCACTTCAACATCCTCGGGCTTTACGACAATATCTGTTCCATGAGTACCTTCACCGTCATGGCTAAGGAACTGGAGTTCAGGCACAGTTTTGACGCGCATATTCCTGAAGTCTTGTATGGGGACGAGGTGCGGATCCGGCAGGTGATTACGAACATCGTGAACAACGCCATTAAGTACACCCATGAAGGGTATGTGCATCTCAAAGCAGAGCGGGTCCCCTGGAAGGGGAAGGATTGTATCGCCTTTATCGTGCAAGATTCAGGGATCGGCATCAAAAAAGAGGATTTACCTAAACTCTTCGGTAAGTTTCAGCAGTTCGACAGCAAGAAGAACCGGGGCATCGTCGGTACGGGTTTGGGACTTTCCATTACAAAGAACCTGGTGGAGATGATGGGCGGAGAGGTGCAGGTGACCAGCGAATACGAGAAGGGTTCGGTGTTTACCATTTACCTGCCCCTGGTGGAAGGAGACCCCAGTAAGATCGAGCAGGTGGGGACCGTAGGCAGGGTTATCGCGAAAGAGGGGGTGCATATTCTCGTGGTAGATGACAACTCCATTAATCTGACCGTTGCCCTGGGTTTCTTGGCCACCCACCAGATTACCGCAGATACGGCCTTGAGCGGGGAAAAAGCCATTGAATGCGTCCAGGAAAAACGCTACGATATGGTGTTCATGGATCACATGATGCCCGATATGGACGGCATTGAAGCGACTCAGCACATTCGAAAGCTTGAAGGGGTGTGGTACAAGAACATGCCGATTATTGCGTTGAGCGCCAATGCGGTGAGCGGGGCGCGGGAAGCCTTTCTGGAAGCGGGGATGAATGATTTTATCCCCAAGCCCATAGATGCGGAGCAGTTGAACATGATGCTGATCAAGTGGCTTCCTGCGGAGAAGATCGGGAGTACGGTGCAGCAGGAGAAGAAGCGCAGATCTGGTCTTGGGGAACCGGATGCCGTGGGGGAGTTCGACCGGATTCTCGATGAGCTGAGAGCGATAGAAGGTTTGGATATTGAAGTCGGGCTATCCCATGTGGGAAATGATACGGGAACCTACATCACCATACTGCGGCAATTCTGCACGGAATTTGACGGGTATCTGGTGGAGATTCGGCGATTTACCCTGGAAGAGAACTGGAAAGAGTATTCCATACGGCTCCATGCGATGAAAGGGGTCCTGGCGAATATCGGAATGGATGTGCTATCCCAATGGGCGTATAAGCTTGAGTATGCGTCCAAGAACAACGAGTATTCGACGTGTCTAGTGGAGACTGAAGGGATCTGTCAAGAGATGTACCTGTTTCGGGAGAAGCTGCTGAACACCTCCCTCTTGGACCGGGGGGAGCCGGTGGAGAAAACCCAGGTGAGCGCAGCAGTTTTGGGGGAGCACCTGGATAGATTGAAAGAAGCCTGTCTGTACGGAGAGAGCGCTAAGGCGGATAGTATTGCGGCAGAGCTGGACCGGATGTGTTATAGTGAGGGTATGGATACGGCGCTTAAAGAGATTAGCGCATTGGTAGCCTCCTTGGATTATGACCTGGTGCTTGAGAAGATTACCCAGTTACAGGGGACCGTGGGGTGATCTCCTCCGGAACAAAACAGCGGGTATTTCGAGATGCCTTGAGGGTACGAGGTTCGATGCGGCGTTTTATGCAACGTATGACCGCGCATGTTCTCTTTATTAGTGAGCGCCTTAGGCGCGGGGCTGATTATGGATATGCGGTATCCTGTGCATAGCAAAAAAACCTAAGGACCCACGCAGCACTACCATGACCTAAGGATCTTGTTATGCGTGCGCGGGGCCTAAGGTAACCCTCTCAACTCAAGTGCGGAGAATCGTTGAAAAAGAATACTCGGTTCTTGCCGAACCGGATTATGGGCTGCACCAGGCAGTGCCAACCCGATAATCCGCTCAAGGGCGCGGACGATAACGCTTGGGCAGTGCCGGCGATGGCCCTGTGGACAGGCAAAAAACGAGGAGCGTATCATGCAGATGAAGAGCCTTAAAACGAGATTTTTGGTGATTTTTATCGGACTTAGTACCTGCGTTTCCCTAGGGGTGGGGTTGATTATGTTCATCCAATACGGGAATTACATCAAACACAGCTACCAGGACACCTTAGCTCGGCTGGCGACCATGATCGAAACACAATACCCGGTCTTAGCTGATACGGCCTATCTTGCACAAGAAGGAAAGGCGTCCCGGGAAAAATACCTGCGCTGGGGGGCAGATCATTCGTTTGATGTGCCGGCGTATCTTGAGCAGGAAGCAGCGGCCCAGTCGGAAGTGTTCTGGCAGCTCAACCGCGATCTGCAGCATATAACCGAAGCCTTTGACCTGGAGTATATTTATCTGCTGGAAAAAGTTGCCGGTACCGAATACCGTTTTTTGGCCTCTTCCGGACTTTTAGCGGTAACCGAGGATGAGCTGACCTTGCTCACCGAGGTATACGAGGCCGCGTATATCGGTATAGAGGCGGAGATCGCCTATCAGACCAAAACCATACAGATAACCGCAAAGCCCGTGGTGAATGAGTACGGCACCTTGGTCTCGGCCTTCTTTCCTATTGTCAAAAACGGTATGGTTGCCGGTATTTTGGGACTCGATTATAACGTGTCATTCGTAAAAACCCTGGAACAGCGGGCCCAAAGCGCATTGCTGCTGGCGGTGCTCATAACGGTTGCCGTCGCTGGGGTTCTCGCGTTTTTCGTTTCCGCCTCGCTCACGAAACCTATAAAAGAAGTGGCGCATATCGCAAAAGCCTTGGCAGAGCGGGATTTCGATATTGCGATACCCTGCATAAGAACCGATGAAATCGGCAGTATGCAGCAGGCGCTGGTAAACATACGAGACCGCCTCCGCAAGGCCATCGACAACCTGGAGGAAACCGTCTCCAAACGGACCGCGGAATTGGAAGTCCAGACCAAACTCGCGGAAGCCGCCTCCCAAGCCAAAAGTCAGTTCCTCGCCTCCATGAGCCACGAAATCCGTACCCCCATGAACGCTATCATCGGTATGAGCGACCTCATGCGTACCGATAACCTGGATAATATCCAGACCGGCTACTTTAACGATATCAAGAAAATGGCCAAGGCCCTCCTGCAAATCATCAACGACATCCTGGACTTCTCCAAAATCGAAGCGGGTAAATTGGAGCTTATCCCGGTGCACTTCAACATCCTCGGGCTTTACGACAATGTCTGTTCCATGAGTACCTTCACCGCTATGGCCAAGGAGCTTGAATTCCGGTACAGCTTCGATAAGCACATCCCCGAAGCCCTCTACGGGGATGAGGTGCGGATCCGGCAGGTGATCACCAACATCGTGAACAACGCCATTAAGTACACCCATGAAGGGTATGTGTATCTGAAAGCGGAGCGGGTCAATCGGGAAGGGAAGGATTGCATTGCCTTCATCGTGGAAGATT
>JAISPY010000103.1 GCA_031274565.1 Treponema sp. | reverse complement strand
TCAGCGATGTTGGGCAGTCTTTTGTTCCGAGGGAGGCCTCGGTGCGGTGAATTGGCTCACGTTTTTGGGTAACCAAAGTGAAAAAACCGCCAGAGCAAGCCAATGCAGAGGCAAAAAATTACCCGCTGGTTGCATATTTTATGAGAATTTCTTGTCTACACTTCTCAGTCTCTCTAAAAGTAAAATTGCTGCGCTGGCCCTGGGCCCCCTTGCCGGATACCCAAAAACAGCGGATACTTACCCCTATGGAGCGGCTCCTTATTCTCTATTCTGCCCTCACTATCTTCGGCCTGGGCATCACAGTGGCGGATTTTCTTGGCATCCTTGACCAGAAAGAGACCTCGGATTCCGATGACGCGGATACGGAAGCGGCGGCTCCTGAGCAAACCGGGGAGGAAGCCCCCAGTCACCAGGAAGGCTCATGGGTAGCTCCGGGAGATACGGGAATCCGTTTTCTTACCCGGCTCCTGGGATCCCTCAGAACCGGGGTCTACTTTTCCCTGGGGGCAGGTCCTACCGGGTTGTTCGCCCTGTTCTTAGGACGCAGTCCGGGTAAGAGCCTCCTCTGGAGTGCCGGAGTTGGCGCCGGGATCGCGCTCATGGCGTATCTCTTGCGGAAACTGATACGCCGGGACCTGGATTCGTCCTTGAAACCCGCTGAATTTATGCTGGAAAAGGCGGTGATTACCGTACCGGTTGCTCCAGGAGCAATGGGCAAGGCAGTGGTGCGGCAATTCGGACGGGAAACAGAGCTGTATGTGCGATCTAAAGATGTATGCGCTGCGTTTCCCAAGGGACAGGAGGTTCGGATCGTTGATTTTGTAGAGCAAGATGGAAGCTGGTATTGGATTGAGCCGGTATGTTAAGGAGGAACCATGCAGAACGTCGGTAACCTCATCCAGGGACTCATTTTTGGAGGCCTGGGGATTGGGGTGTTTATTGTGTTTATGGGGATCATCAAGACGGTTATTCGGGTGAGCCCGCCGGATCGGATTCTGGTTATCACCGGTAAAAGAACCAAACGCCAGGGCCGTACCTTCGGGTTTTCGGTAAACCGGGGACGGGCGGTGGTGATCCCCTATTTCCAGGCCTTAGGTTCTCTGGACCTGAATGTGTTTCCCATTTCGGTCCGCATCGAAGGGGTCAATAGCGCCAATGGCATCACCGTGGGAGCGGACGCCACAGCCTGCGTCTGCATTGATGACGATGACGAGGCCATGCTGTACAGCGCCGTGGAACGGCTCATGGGTAAGGACACTAAGCAGATCCACGACCATGTGCAGCAGACCTTGGTGGGGAATTTCCGAGGGGCTTTGAACAAGGCCACTCCTCTCCAGGCCATTGGCATGGAGGATACCGGGGAAGACGACCCTATCGGGGAGCGGGCCCAGTTTCGGGCGGAGCTGCTTTCGGACATCAACTCGGATCTCCGTTCTTTCGGGATGAAGGTGGTGTCGGTTTCCCTCCAAAAGATATGGGACACCTCTAACTATATCGCCAACCTGGCCCAGAAAACCTTGGCGGAGAAGCGCCGTCAGGTTGAAATCGAAGAATCCCGGCTTAGGGCTATCGCGGAACAGGCGGAAAGCGACGCCCATAAGCGGATGGCGGTGGCGAAAAACCAGGCTGATGAGGCTATCATCGCGGCCCGGCAGACGCTTGAGCTTTACCGCCGGGAATCCGCCGGGCTTATCAAGGAGGCGAAGTTCAAGGCCGACCAAGCCATTGCGGAGGCTGCCAATACCGGCGAAGCCGCGGTCCAAGCTATGCTCGTGGAATTGCAGAAACTCAAGAACCGCACCGCGGTTACCCTCGAAGCGGAAGCCGAGGAAGAAAAAGCCCGGATCATTGCCAGTGGGGAACGGGCCGCGGTGGGAATTCTGCAATCCGCCCGGAACGATATACTCAAGCGAAAGGCGGAACTCCTGGCCCGATACGGAGACGATGCCTCCAGCGTCATATTTCTCACGCAAAAGTTACCCCTGCTCTTTGAACAATACATGGCTGCCACTGCTTCCGCGTCGGTGGATACCTATATCGTCATGGACGACGAGGAGGGCTTCTCCGGCGCGGTCAACCGGGGACCCCGGGCATTTGCGGATTTCCTTAAAACCTTCACTGAAGCCCTGGGGGTGGATGTGAAGACCCTCGCTATGCCAGGCATAGCCGCCTCGCCGGATACGGCTGTAGGTTCTTCTCGCGCAGGAGGTTCTCGATGATAATGTTCGCGGTGGTTCTCGGAGGCCTGGTGGGGATTACGGTATTTATTCAGCTCCTTACCAACATGAAGATAGTCGGCGGCAATGAATTAGGGGTGGTTACCGGTTCAGGCAAACCCAAAGGTTTCCGTACCTTTTCCGGGGGGCGGGCCTTCATCATTCCCATTGTCCAGCGGTTCAACAAATTCGACCTTACCCCCATTACCATAGAAGTGGTGGTGGATTCCGCCATTGCCGCGGGGATCGTGCCTCTCAATGTCAAAGCCACGGTCTCTTTTGCCATCGCGGGGAACGATGCGGGCCGGTCCCACGCGGTTACCCGGATCCTCAATCTGGCGGCCAATAGGGACGAACTCGCCCGAATAGCCGGGGACGTTATTGAGGGGCATCTGCGAGACTCCATCGCCAGTATGACCCCTGAGCAGGTGATGAAGGATAAGGATACCCTGGTGGCCAAGATGATCAACGTCTGCAGGAACGACCTGGAAAACATCGGCCTGGAGATTACCACCATGAACATCGCCGACGTGGACGACCACCGCCTGCCAGGAGTGGAGGAACCGGACCTCTACATCGCCCTCTTGAAGCGGATCCAGTCGGCGAGCGCGGAAACCAGGGCGCGGGAAGCCCAGGCGGAAGCCCATGCCGCCGCGGCGGAACAGGCCGAAGCCCGGCGGGGAGAAACAGAGGTTAAGAATCTCAAGAACGAGTTGGAACAGCTTAAAGCGGAAGTCCGGGTGAGCTTAGCCGAGGAGACCCAGCGGCAAAAGGTGGGGATGGAACAGGCGGCAGCTAATGCCCGGGCCCAGGTTGCGGGGATTACCGCGGAATTGGAAGCGGAAAAACAGAACATCCTGCTGCTAAAGAACCGGTACCAGGCGGAAATCATAACCCCCGCGCTGGCGTCCAAGGACAAACGGATCCTCAACGCCAAGGCGGAAGTTTCGAGCTGGTATGAGGTTGCCAAGGCTGAAATTGAACAGCTTGAGGTTACCCTTAAAACCCTGGAGGAGGCCCAGGGCGAGGCCCGCCGGGTATGGATCATCGACAACTTTGAAGCCCTGTTTGATCCCTTTGCCAAGACGCTCACCCACTACCCGGCGGGGCGCATTTCGGTGATTACCGGATCCGGCGGTATCGATAAAACCCCCCTATCCGCCATCCACCCCAATGCCCTTGCCGCGGCCCGGAACGACTTGATTGCCGGGGCCGTGGCTGAGCATCTCCCGGAACAAAAGTCCTAGGGGTCTATCATGCTTTTGGCGCGCCGCTGCGGTTTCGTACCGGGTTTTCCTTAATTGCAATTGGAGCCGTACTTGGTACGGCTCCGTTATTATAGTAGGAATAGGGGAGACCAGGTCCCCCTATCCTCCGAGAGGGCTATTCTGCGGCCGGTGTATTCCGCCTGAGCCGCACCTGTTCAATATCATAACTGAACAGTTCCCGTAGATCCTTCAGCCCCAGGGCCATGAGGGCCATCCGGTCTATGCCGATACCCCAGGCCGCTACCGGGACATGTACTCCCAGAGACTCCGTTACCTCAGACCGGAAGATGCCGGATCCTCCCAGCTCAAACCAGCCTAAGACCGGGTGCTTGATGTGCACCTCCACCGAAGGCTCGGTAAAGGGAAAATACCCAGGCACATACTTGACTTCCTTGGCTCCCGCCACTTCTACCGCGAACATCTCCAGGAAACCCAAGAGGGTCCGCAGGTTTACCGCTTCTCCCAGGACGATTCCCTCGGTCTGGTAGAAGTCCGAAAGATGGGTGGCGTCTACCCGGTCATAGCGGAAACAGCGGACAATGCCGAAGTACTTACCGGGGATGTTTGCCTGGGGGAGGGTCTTGGCGGAAAGTACCGTCCCTTGGCTGCGGAGGATGAGCCGCCGGGTAAATTCCCGGTCAAAGGCGTAGTTCCAGCCCCGGCTTCCTGTAGCGCCGCCGTTTTCATGGGCCGCCGCTACCTGGCTCAGCCAAGGCTCCGCAATAGCGGCGGCATGTTCCGGCGCTGCCAGGTGATAGACATCGTGGATGTCCCGGGCCGAATGGAACTGGGGCATGAAGAGGGCGTCGGAATTCCAAAATTCGGTTTCCACCAGGGGTCCGTCGAATTCCTCGAATCCCAAGGATACGAGCTTATCCTTCACCTCCTCAAGAAATTGCGCGTATGGATTGGTCCGGCCTGCCATAAGTCGGGCAGGGGGGACCTGCATATTATAAGAACGGAAGGGCTTCCCCTTCCAACTGCCCTGGATGAGCATCTCCGCGGTCAAGGTCCCGATCTCATCCCCGGTGATCCCTGCAGCTTCTAAGGCCTGGGCAAGGGCATCCCGGTCCGGCGTAAACCCGAAGATCACCCGCTCCCGGTCTATTTCCCGGAAGGCCGCATCTGCAGCGCCCCGTTTCTTGGCGATACTTCCTATGAGGATCTGTTCAGCCTGGGATAACGCATTTCGACCCAGAAGCCCGGCCTCTGCTTGGGCGGCTTTGGTCAACAGCCCCCTCAGCAGGGCAAAATGTTCCGCCGCAGTACCCTTGACCGGCCTTCCCTCGTGGAGATCCTCCGGAGCCAGGGTGATCCGTACCCCCTTGCGTGCATCCATGCCGAGCAATCCCAGCTTGGAAAGGATACCAAAGGCGCTCCCCGCTTCTTTGGTATCCATGCCGAGGGTTTGGGCAATCTCCGGAAGCCTGAGACCCTGCTGTATCCGGACCAGTTCAAGCATCCGCTCTTCAGGGGTCCCCTTTTCCTTCCATTCCCGGCCTAACTCAGTCAGTTCAAAGAAAACACTGGTTTCCCGGCGGATTTCCTCTACTATACCTTTGCCCAGCAGCCATGACAGGGCCTGGTTTCCGTTACCGGGCTTGAAATTGAGTTCCGCTTCGACCTTTTCGATGGTGAGCTCATCACCCTGCGTATACTGCCGGATGATCTTGACCTCCAAAGGGTGCAG
>JAISPY010000067.1 GCA_031274565.1 Treponema sp. | reverse complement strand
TTACGCACTGCCCTGCTCGATGCGAATACGGTTGAGGAAGTATACCAACTGCTCTCGGGGAGCATACCCTTGCTTGGATACCCCCAGCGTACCTAAGATGCTTCAGGGAAAGGAGCGTCGATGGTTCCCGGCCTGGCGCATCTGCGGTTCCTCATAAGCGCAAAAACATTGTCCGCGCGGAGCCGCTTGCCGGTAGGGTAACCGCAGCCATGTGGGGGTGCGGGCCTCCGTATTTTTTCGTAGGTCCCGCAACACCATCTTCGAGGGAAACCAGGCAGGGGCTGCGTTTATTTTAAGCTCATAGGGTTTCGCTATTTTTTACGGGATTTACTATATTAGAACTATGCAGTTACTTAACCACCACAAGATGGCGCTACGAGGGATACTCCTATCCTTGGTAGTGATCGGGACTACCCTTTCCTGCGCTTCTGCCGGGAAAACCGGCGCTGCCTTCTA
Source organism: Treponema sp. (assembly GCA_031274565.1). Classification (GTDB taxonomy): domain Bacteria; phylum Spirochaetota; class Spirochaetia; order Treponematales; family Breznakiellaceae; genus JAIRLU01. The sequence continues at coordinate 9,796 of JAISPY010000067.1, read as the reverse complement.
TACCGGCTTGGGGCTTCCCACGGACCCGGTGCCGTTCATGCCGACGGTCCGTAGGGGAACCTTACCGAACGGGTTGCGCTACTATATTCTAGAAAATGGCAAGCCTGAAAATCGGGCCTATCTCACCCTCGCGGTGAACGCCGGTTCAGTACTCGAACAGGATGATGAGCAGGGCTTAGCCCATTTTATCGAGCACATGGCCTTCAACGGTACCGCCCGGTTCCCTGAATCAGAGCTGATCCAGTATCTCCGTTCCCTGGGGATGCGTTTTGGTCCTGAAGTGAATGCCTATACCAGCTACGATGAAACCGTATACGGCATTGAGGTCCCCACCGAGCTTGATGAAGCGGGCCATAAACAGGTCCCCGCTCAGGCCCTGGCGGTGCTGGACGACTGGACCCATGCCATCACCTTTGATCCCAAGGATGTGGATGATGAACGGCGCGTGATTATGGAAGAATACCGTTCCCGCTTGGGCGCCACCGAACGGATCCGCCGACAAATACTGCCGATCCTCTTCCAGGATTCCCCCTATGCCAATCGCAGCCCCATAGGAATCCCTGAGATTATCGAACAGGCTCCCCCGGAGAAACTCAAGGGGTTTTATGAAACCTGGTATCGTCCGGACAACATGGCCCTCATCCTGGTAGGGGACTTTGACGGCGCGGCCCTTGAAGGAGCATTAGCCTCCCATTTTACCGCGTCTCCTGCGGAAACACCCCTAAACCATCCCCGGTATGATCTCATTCCTCCGCGAAAAGAGGTAGCTGCGGCGGTTTTTACGGACCCGGAACTTCCCTTTACCCTAGTCAACCTCTACTACAAGCGGAGCCTCAAGGCACGGGGGAATACCCTGGCAGACTACCGGGAGGGGATCGTCGATTACCTCATCGATCAGATCCTCTCCGAGCGTTTTGATGACGCCGCTTCCCAGAGCGAAACCCCCTACCTAGGCGCAAGCTCTGGAATGGCCCGGTTTGGCGCTGCTTCCCGGTACTATATTATGACGGCTCAAGCAAAAACCGGTAAGACCGAAGCGACCCTCCAGGCGCTGCTCCGGGAAAAGGAATCCATGGTCCGCTACGGCTTTACCGACGCCGAGCTTGACCGGGCTAAGCGTTCCTTGATTGCCTACCTAACCCGGTTGAACGCCGAGCAAGATCGACAAGAATCCAGCCGCTACGTGCAGAACTTCACCTACCACTTTCTCCAGGGAGAGATGGTTCCTCCTATTGCCTGGGAATTGGAAGCGGTGAACATCTTGCTTCCCGGCATAAACCTTCAGGACCTCAGCGCTGCGGTGAAGGATTACTTTGCCGCGGAGGATCTTTGGGTATTCGTGATTGCCCCGGAAGGGGAAGCCAAGGGGCCTGAGGGAATACCCACACCGGAACGGATTAAGCAGATGGTGAGTCAGGCCCGGAAAGCCCGGATCCCCCGGCCCCGAGCGGACCCGGTAAGCGATGAACTCATGGATACAGAACCGCCGCGGGGGGCCATCGTTTCAGAATCTACGGATCCCGAAACCGGGGCTATACGCTGGGAACTCAGTAATGGGGCCCAGGTGATCCTCAAGGGAACCCGGAACCGGAACAATGAACTTTTCCTCTATGCTTTGGCACGGGGGGGAACGGTCAGCGCCCCGGAAGCGGAAGACCCTTCCGCCCGCCTTGCCGCGGAGATGTTAGGCGTTTCCGGCATTGGTCCCTATTCCCGGCAGGAACTGGTCAAGAAGCTTGCGGGCAAACAGGTATCCCTGTCATTCTGGGCGTCCCCGTTTCTCCGAGGATTCCAAGGTTCCGCCACGACCGAGGACACGCAAACCCTCTTTGAAATGCTGTATCTCAGTTTCACCCAGCCCCGGATGGATACCGAAGCAATAAACGCCCTGCTGGATCAGTACCGGACGATCCTCACCCAAGAAAAGGAAGATCCCCAGCGGGTATTCTCTAAGGAGATTCAAAAAATCATGTACGGGAATCATCCCCGGTTTTCCCCACGGGAACTGGAGCATCTGGCCCTGGTAAACCAGGATGATGCCCTGAGCTTTATTCAGGATGGGCTTACTCCCGGAGACTATACCTTTGTCTTTACGGGAAACCTGGATCTCACGGCCCTCCGCACCTACACCAAAACCTACCTGGCTTCTATTCCCCGGGGAAAGTCCTGGAACACCTGGGCAGACCCGCACATTATCCGGCCCGGTAAAACAGAAAAAGTCCTGTACAAGGGCAAGGAAGCGCAAAGCATGGTATACCTGGGGAGGTATATCCCCTTCCCCTACACCGAGGAGGATGCGGCGGCGGTGGCGGTGTTGGAGGAGTACCTGGATATACGGCTCACCGAAGAAATTCGGGAGAAACTCGGGGGGGTCTATTCGGTTTCAGCGGCGGTGTTCCTTTCTCCCCTTCCTCCCGGAGGTGAATTGGGCATGGCCATCTCCTTTGGCTGCGATCCCCAGCGGGTGGAAGAGCTGTGCGCGGCGATTGAAGCGGAAGTGGTCCGTACGGTTCAGGAGCCGCTGGAGGAACGGATCTTTAACCAGGCAGTGGCAGCCTTGCAGAAGAGCTGGGAAGCATCTATCCAGAGCAATAGTTCCATCGCCCAGAGTTACGCGAATTCCGCAGTTATCTATGGGCTTCCGCTCAGCCGTTTAGACAACCGGCCCGGATTGTACGAAGGAGTCCGCCCGGAAGCGGTCCAGGCAATCAGTCAGCGGCTCATATCAACCGGCCCCGCTCGGGTCGTCCTCTATCCTGAAGGATGGACCCCGTAGCTTCGAGGAGCATAGGCCATGTACGGTGATAGCTACTACCTGCTGTTGGTTCTCCCTGCCATCATCCTTTCCCTCTACGCCCAGATCCGGGTAAAAAGCACCTTTGCAACATATGCCCGGATCACCAGCGCCCGCCATATCTCCGGTTCTGAGGCGGCGGGTCTGTTACTGCAGGTAAACCGGATCCGAGATGTGGCCATCCAGCCGATTCAGGGGGCCCTCACGGATCATTACGATCCCGGGGCAAAGGTCCTGCGCCTTTCCCAACCCGTGTATAGGGCAACCTCCATCGCGGCCATCGGGGTAGCGGCCCATGAGACCGGTCACGCGATCCAACATGCCCGGTCCTATGGCCCCCTGGTCCTGCGAAGTACCCTCGTACCGGTGGCGAACATCGGCTCTTCCATCGGTCCCTGGATAGCCCTGGGAGGCCTATGCTTCTCCTTCCCCTTGCTTATCAATCTGGGGATCATCCTCTTCGGCCTTTCGGTGTTGTTTTATGTGATAACCCTGCCGGTGGAATTCGACGCCTCCGCCCGGGCCATCGCCATCCTGCGGAATAATCGGGTCCTCACCGAAGCCGAACTCGCTGGGGTAAAGAAAGTCCTCACCGCTGCGGCATTGACCTATGTGGCGTCGGCGCTGACCGCGCTCATGGGATTCATAAGGCTCATCCTCATTACCCGGGATCGGAAATCCTAGGATCCTATGGGACCAGGGGACCTATGGCGGGGCAAGTCCCGCCATACGCCTGGGGCTATCCTTTCCGCACATGCAGGGGAATCGAACCGGCTTCCTTATCATCCAGGTATAACACAAAATTAATGACCCCGCTGTTCTTAAAGCGCAGGTTAGAAACCGTAAACACCAAATGAGAAACCGCAGTGGCATTGCCCACCCCTTTGACATCAATGTTACCGTTTATAGAATCCATGCTCGTTTCCCCGTCCAGGTCCCGGGTTTCAATCCGGAAACTGTGGTTGGCAAATTCCCAAAGGTCAAACCGGATCCTGATGACCACCGATAACTGGGGATGGATGCAGGGAAAGCTGCGGGAAATGATCGTGTCAAAGGTTCCCACGATAGTCAGTTTGCCGCTATTTTCCTGGGCAAAATCACAGAAGGTAAATAATTCAATTTTCATCTTTCTCCATAAACCCCTTGGCGCGGTTATGCTCTTTTGCTACTCGTTCGCCGCTCTTGTTTATACTTTTTTATACGAGGGATCTCACCTTTAAATATAGTAAAGATTGCAGGTTAGTATAGCATAAAATGATAAAATATACGGTGCAGCGACGGCTTGACATGAGGATAAACGCATAGAAAATTTTTAAATTTTTGCCATATTCTTTACCATATAAGGAATGAGCTCATAGCAGGATCGTTTTTACCGTTTTGTATCAATCCTTGTTTTGTAAGGAAATACGAATTGTTATGCGTTTATTCTGGAGGCTGCGGGTGAACGGTATACCCCATTCTGTACCCAAGGCAATCATCCTCGTGTTGATGAACTCCCCGCCGTGGTCGGTGTCAACTCCAAGCATCAGGAACGGGACGCCGTTGAGGATGTCCGTAAAACCCTCCCAAGCCCCCTTATGGGCCGTATATTAAGCAATGCCCGCATCGCCACCCAGCCTGAGTACCCGTCGGTGGCGGTGCACATCAGGTTGTATTCGCCTCGGGTACGCTCCCCGCAGTTATGAACACTGTCCAGCTCGAAAAAGCCCGGCGTCCGCTCGTCGGAGGTGATCTACAAAGTATGATGCGTAACTCTTTATAATATAGAATTACAGCACAGGTACCGTTATAACAGGTATGCGGTCCGTTCCGGTTAATATTCCTATTTCCTTATAGTATAAAGAAATAGGGTTTCCTAAGTCTCTATATTATAAGGAATTATTCATCATACTTTCTGGATCACCACCAAAAATTAAAAACGAGAAAAGAACGTTGTTTGGAGGTGGGTTACGGTGAGGCTTTGGGATTTGGTGAGTGGGGCGCTTAGGGCGAGAGTATTAGTGAAGATTTCGTTGATTTGAGGCTGGAGGGAGTTTTTATTGATACGAACCAGGATAAAGAAATTGTATACTTGCCGGTCCGGGGTAATGCCGTCCGCTTGAAAGTACTGTTTTAAGGCCCAGAAGTCAGCTGCTTGAACCGCTCCGGTATACACCGCATCAGAAGCAGCCTTTATGAAGGCTTGGAAGAAACTGCCGTATTCCCGTTCCGGGTAGTATGGCACGGCTTGGGTAAGGCAGGACTGGATCCGGGAAGCGACCATCCGGGAGAAGTCCTTGGAAATGGAAAAGCCACTGGTCCATTGCTGAAGGGCCTTGAAGCTGGTCCCTTCAAACTGTTTAATGAAGACATAGGCATCCTGATATTCCGGGAGTCCTTCCACCCCGTGAACTCCTTCATTATCATACCGAGTTACCCATTCGGGCATAGCTTCCCCTGAGGACTTGGTCTTGTAGTCTATAAATTGATAGATGGCGGTGTCTTCCACGGGATTCGGAGGGGTCCAGTCGATCAGTACCGCAGGGGCTTCTCCCATGCAAGCCACCAGGATCAACATACTGCCGGCCAGGGTTGTGGGTATGGTTTTAGACCTCTTCTTAGAACATTTCATTAAAAAACACTGCACGAACCGCTTCGGTCTCTGGTTCTGACCATTCCCGGTTGGGCAGAATCGGGGTCTTGGTAAAGCTGACACCCACTTCATCCAAGAGGGCTACTGAACGGGAAACCTGCTTGGTGTCCGCCAGCGCGGGGAGAGACTGTTGAGATCCGTACTGTAGGAAACCTTCCCCGGTTAAGGGGGCTGCCAGGGTGATGGTACAGGGCTTGGACGCCATTCCCGGATCTTCGAGATATACCTGGGCGGTAAACTGGGCGCCCTGGATGCTAAACGTAATACCCAGAGCAACGAAATCCCCGATTGTAAGGGCTTGTGTGTCCCGGTCCTTCGCATCAGGGGGTAGGCGTACTTCGGAAGAAGCATCCCCTGAGTATAACCTGAGTACCAAGGTTTCTTCGCTCAACGAGAGGTCCATATCCAGTGGATCTGCCCGGGTATCATCGCTTGTAAAGACTGCCTTCATAATCGTGCCGTTTGCCTGCAGTACCAGACGGAAGAGGATCTGCCCTGAGCCTTGTTCATCCCCGGATAGGAGCAGGGGAGAATCCGGTAAGAAATACGTGTCCTCAGGCCCTATGGAAAGCCCATAAATAGGTCCCCAAGGCACCCATCGGGGATCCTGCCCGGTCGCGGCACGGAGCCTTCTTGCCGGATCACCGGGGTTTTTTGCGTCCAACAGGTTGTTCTCGAATTGGTACCAGTGGGTAAACTGAACCGCCCGGTCCGCAAAATACCCTGGTATGGCGCTTTTCGCCGAAACCGGCAGGGATAATTCCTTGGAGCTGCCGTACAGCAGCATGTTTTCAGGAGGTTTGAAGGGAAACAGCATGGCCTTGACCGTGTGAAAGCCGGTTCGTTCAGGAACCTTCCAGAAAAGATACCGGGCGTCCTCGGAGAGTTTTCCTTCGCCGATACGGTTCGTCCCACTGTACCAGATCACATAGGGATCAAGCCGGGCATCGGAAACCACCTGGGCTTCGAGCAGCACCTCGATGCCGGGAGGTACAAAATGTGCGGCATTGGAAATGCCGGGAAGGTACCGCTGAATATCATCGAACCGTAATACCGCATCATTGATGAAGTAAACCGGCTTTTCCATGCTGTACAGTACGGTCTTTTCTCCAAGCACCTGGAAAACCAGGAAATAGTACCCTATCTCCAAAGCGTCGGTTAATTTATATGCAGGAAGCTCTTGATCCAGCCGGGTTACCGAAATCAGCCGCTCTGGTTCCCCCGATGCGGGGAGCCCATTGTTTTTGGCTTCTAAGCGCTCGATTGCGGGTATCTCGCGAGGAATCTCCAGGCTTATCACCGGGACTTCCGATTCAGGTATAGGGGGAACTTCGAAGAATACCTCTGACTCGGTGGTTTCGGGGGATTCCTCAGGAACTTCCGGCTCATCTTGCGCCGGGAGTATTGTTTCTATTACCGGCTCGAGCATCGGGATTTCTATCACCGGGATTTCTCCTGGAGGCTCCGGTAGTTCTCGATGCGGTTCTATCTCCACTGCTGGTATGGGTACGAGGGGTTCCGGTTCGATTACCACCGGCAATTCCGGGGGTATTTCAGGCTCGACAGGTACCGGGACTTGGCTTACGGGAGGCGCTTCTATCTCAGGGAGCACGGGCGATTCAACGACGGGTTCCGGTTCGGTTGATCCCTGAGGCAAGGCTGGTTCAGGGATTACAGGGACCGGTTCGGCGGTAGTAAGCCCTGGGGTGAGGGTATACCGGGTTTTTTGGCTGATTACTTGTCCCGAGGAACTCCGTAAGAAAACCGTAAGTCCCTGGACGTCCGGATCATTGGTCACGGAAGTAACAAAATAGGGACGAATCATATCGTTCCGGCGGAGGATCGAACAGTCATTGAGGGAATAGCCGTTGATATAGGCATCTACCTGGTATGTTCCGGCGGCGGGAAGTATCAGGTCCATTCCTCCGGTACAGGCGCTCACCGCAAGCAAGCAGAGCAAGAAAATACCTTTTTTTCCTCTTTTCCCTTTTTTCTGATGTTTCTCTAAAGGGAGCGCCCTGTTAACCGTACCGGTGTACCTCTCGTTCTTAGTATACTCCGCTTCACTTTACATTGCAATTTCTTTTTACTGTTTCTATAGTGATGTTAGCTGTACTGTTGCGCATAGAGTGCCAGGGCTGAACCCATGAGGGCATGGATATAGGGGGGCCGTCCCATGCCTTGGAACACCTCCTTGACGGGTACCAGTTCCACCTCCACGTATTCATCTTCATCCAAATCCTGACGCTCCAGGGGCTGCAGGTCTTCCGCCAGAAAGAAATGAACCCGATTAGCCATGATCGCGGGATTGGGGCTGCATACCCCCAGGCTGCTGATGGTTCCCGCTGCATAGGCGGTTTCTTCCCGTAATTCCCGGGCTGCCGCAGCCTGGGGGTCCTCACCCTTTTCAAAAACCCCGCCGGGAAATTCCAGGCTTAATTCCTGTGCCCCGTGACGCCACTGCCGTACCATGACGAATTCGAGGCCCATCGGGGTGGCGATCACCGGCACTACGATGGCCCAATCCGGAGCATCCAGGACAGTATAGACTTTAAGCTCATCATCGGGGGACCGGCAGGTACTTTCCCAAATCGAAAAGATCCGGCAGGTGAAAACCTCCCGGCGAGATTTTTCTTTCCACACCAGATGGGTATTCCCCTGGAGTTCCTGAGCAGCTTGTTTCGTATCCATAACTATAAACATATCCGGTTATGGGTTTTTCGTATACCCGCCAGTCTGGGGGTACCGGGGTGATGAGCGCGGATAGAGGCAGGATTTTCCGCAAGCATTATTGATCCATAATGAAAACTGCCCTATTTCTTTCTTGGATGTATTAGACTTGTTCGACAGCCCTAAATTCATAATTCAAAATTAATGATACCACAAATAATTGGAGCGTCCATCGACACCGGCCTTCAGGCGGATTACTGCATACCAGGGCGATGATTTTCGCTTCCGCTTCCCCGTCTATCTTTATACAAGGCGGTACGTCCCGCTTTTTCCGTTCCACTGCCACCTGAAACCCCTCTTCCCCAAAGCGTTTCCGCAGTATCCCAATCGTCCGCATCTTGGAACGGTAGGCTTGCGCTCTCTTCCGGTCGGTCCATTCGGTATTGGCTGGGATTTCGTCTAGGGCAAGCACTATCGGGGTATGCCGTATCCGCTACCCGGCCGTCCTTCCTGTTCTGATGAATGCTTCCAGTTCTGCCCGTTCCTCACCAGTCAGGGTTACCCGGTACTTGATATTCGGTTTTAACCTATCTCCCTCCGTTACTCAAATTATTGGAGAAAACCATTGTGGATATAAGTACTATTTGACTTTATGGGGGTACTAGGCCGAAATTCGAGTTTTAAGCTCCCAACAGGGGAATAGAAAAAGCGATGAACGGTTGTAAAAAAAGCGGCAATACGGTATACATAATGACGAAACAACCCCCGCATCCCCCTCCCCAAGTGCTACACTCACTGAAAACCTCCTTATCACGAGCTTTCATGCCGCAAACGGATACCCTGGCGTTCTCCCCTACTCCCCCACGCCCCAGACCTTGACGGTAGTATCATCTGACCCGGAGACGATACTCCGCCCGTTGGGGCTAAAGGCTGCGGACCGAACCCAATCGCTATGCCCGGAGAGGGTGCGGATCAAGGCCCCGGTTTCCGCGTCCCAGACCTTGACGGTCTTATCCCCGGACCCGGAGACGATACGCCGCCCGTTGGGGCTCTAGGCTACGGACCAAACAAGGTTGCTATGCCCGGAGAGGGTACGGATCAAGGCCCCGGTTTCCGCGTTCCAGACCTTGACGGTCTTATCCCAGGACCCGGAGACGATACGCCGCCCGTTGGGGCTAAAGGCTGCGGACCGAACCCAAGCGCTATGCCCGGAGAGGGTACGCAGCACCGCCCCGGTTTCCGCTTTGATTTCTATGATGATTTTTTCAAAGCAAACAAAATCAGCCAGATAAAATTGTTTTAACGGCTTACCATCGTAGCGTATGGAGCGCTTTCTTTGCGCTTCATAGGGTATTTTCGCTTTTTGCAATTCAATTTCCAAGGCTTCCTGATATACCGCTTCCAGAAAACCGCTCCCCAGCTTCCTGTTTACTTCATAAATACACGCCCGAATACAGTAACTTTCCTCTTCATACAGAAGTTCTTTTCCGTTCTTGCCCTCATTCATACTCTATTATCGTCTTCGTCCGTGTTGTTCGTGTTGTCCGTGAGGTCAGTGGTTAAATTTAGAATGCCTGCGGCTGCCCTGGAGGGACGCGGCCCACGGATCAGCGCGGAGTTTCTAATCATGGTGTAGTTGAGTATGTCGGGAGGAGCGATGGGATCTTCCCGAACAAGCTTGAAACCGTAGTTTCCGTAGA
>JAISPY010000050.1 GCA_031274565.1 Treponema sp. | reverse complement strand
CCTTTAGTAGGATACTTGATACCGGGTATTATTATTAATGGCATATTCGTATATTTAGCGTTCATATTGTAGACAAATAAACAGGAGGAAAAAATGGCGTTGATGTGCAGGTATTGCGGGAAAGAAGTGAAATCCGTAGCCGGGTATTTATCCGCAGGCGGCGTTTCATCATGTATGCCCTCGCCGAATAAAAAACACGCCTTACCGTAAAGGCAGTACCGTGGAGGGTTTATGAAAAAAATATCCGGCATTATGCAGCCAAAACCGAATCAAGAACAGCATTTGATATGCGCTCAGTGCGGAACATCTTTTATGGGAAAACTGATTCCGTTTTTCACTAAATGTCCTCAGTGTGGGAGTACCCGGGTTAAAGCGGATTTTCGCGTACGGTATTAACTCCCATACATTACGGATATGATCTGAGCCGCAGGTGATAAAACAGACGGATTCTTTCCAAAGGGTACGATTCTGTTTTAAGAACAATGAGGCAACCGTCGATTTTTAAACCTAAAAATTACATAGCCTCAGTAGTATGCCTGCCCAGTTTATCGGCTTCCGCCCGGGCGCTGGCGGATATGCACGTAAAAATATCGGGACGGGCGGATTTGAACCGCCGATCTCCTGGTCCCGAACCAGGCGGATTAGCCACTATCCTACATCCCGTAATATTCATGTCCTTGAGCACCTTTCCAAAAACTCAAGATAATTGAGCTGGTTCCAAAATCTGACATTTTGGAACTGCCTCAATTTTCTAAGAACGCATAGAAAGCCTCGTTTCTCCGCAAAATGGATCATGATGAGCCATTTTTCAGTAACCATTGACCATCGTGGTTCAAAAAATTGAGCTTTGGAAAAGCCTCTTTACTATAATAATTAATCAGCCTATGCTTTGTCAACCCTATGCAGCCGCAAGGCAACCGCATTTACTGGACTTTACCCCTTTTGGTAGACCCGGTTAAGCGGATAGCCTCCCGTTAAACCCATCAGGGGCGGCATAGTCAAGCGCAGGTAGGTAAAGATATACGCCTTGCTCCCCGCCTCGACGCAGTCGACACCGTTATATCCCTCCTAGATCACCTCCTGGGCGTTGAAGACGCTTTTTTCCCGCTCTTTTATGCAAAATCAAACCGTTTCGGCGTATTTAATATAGGAAAAGGGATCCTTCTCGTACCACGTTTTCTTAAAGGGAAGGGGCGTGTTTATCGAAAGCTGCCGGTTGAATTCATAGTTCCGTACCGTCTTGTTGAGCCGCCGGGCGATCTCGAAAACCCCGGAATAGCCGCAGTAATTGTAGGTGGGGCCGAAGAGGGGCAGCAGGGGAAGCCCGTGCCGGGCCGCGATGTTGTTTCCTCCCACATGGGTAATAAGCACATCGGGCTTGAGTTTGGTGAGGATATTGGACATCTCGAAGGGCTGGTTGGTGGCGACGCTGAATTCCACCTGGTCGATGTTTTCCAAGGCCGCGAAGACCGGTTCGGCGAACTGGTCGTAATGGTGGGCCTTGAACCCCACCACTTCCATGCCCAGATCCTGTATAACTTCGGCGGTGGCGAGGATCCGCACTTCGCCCCCGGCAAGATAGACCCGTTTTCCCGCCAGGGTTTTCCGGTAGGGCTCCAGGGCGTCATCCAGGACGGCGTTTTCCGCCGCGATAAGCCGGTCCGCTTCCTCCCCACGATCAAAGTGGGCGGCGATTTTCTGAATCCAGATACTGGTGTTTTTCCGTCCGATGGGGATGGTGTCCACCAAAAAGGGGATGCGGTATTTTTCTTGCAGATGCCCTACAAAATAATCGTCGTGGGTACCGCAGATGCTCACATTAAGGGAGGTCTCCAGGGCATACTGAAAATCCTCGGGTTCCGCATAGCAGGGGATAAAGCTTACGTTCAGCCCCAGCCCCTCAAGGAGCCGGCGGAGTTCCACCTCATCGGAATAGCTCATAGAACCGACGTTGAGGATGTTGACGTTTCGGCTCCGTCGGTATTCCGCCTTGAATGTATCCGTATCTGATTCCCAGAGGGGGAGGCGCCGGTCCGGGTGGCGGATATAGTTTTTCAGAATCCCGTGGTAAACCGCGTCATAGGCAGTGGCCATGATCTTGGTTTTGAAGCCTTCGCAGTGGATGGGCATGATGGTCGCCGCAGTCTGGGTCTGCATGTCCGAAAGGATAGTATCGATGTCATCCCCGATAAGGGCGGGCACACAGCCGTTACAAACGATGATGGTCTCGGGCCGGAATTCCCGGTCCGCGTAGATAACCGCTTCCCGCAGCTTCTGTTCACCGCCGCCGATAACATCCGGTTCGTCCAGATTGGTGCTGAGCCAGATAAGCCCTTCGGAACCGGGGTCCCGGATCTGCTTAAAGGCCTTATTCTGACCGATATTTCCGGTGGAACAGATCCCGCAGCCAATGGGTCCGTGCATGATGATCACCGCGTTCCGCAGAGAATTGAGGATGGCCAAACTCAGGGTGAACTGGCAGCCCTGGGCCTGGGAAAACAGGCGGTTCGAGCGATTGGTGCATCCTGCGGCCCGGGCCCGTTCGCAGGTTTTCACCTGGGAGCAGATGCCGCCGAAGGCGATACTCGCGTGCAGCCGGTCTTCCCGGGCCGGAGCTGATTTGCCGTCTAAAAAATTCATACGCTACTCCTTTACCTACCCGCTACCAGGTAGGTGATAATATCCTCTGTCAGGGAAAGCCCGCCGGAAAAACCCGCATACGAACGGCCCATCACGCAGCGGCCGGTCAGGGGGTAGGTTACGGGTACGAGGGGGAAACCGAATTCCTGGGCGATGTCCCGCTCAAAGGAACTGCCGATAACCACTGCGGGGCTGAAAGCATCGTAATACCGGTTGTTCCGGTTCTGGGGCCAGATGTCCCGGAGGTGTTTTTTGACCGACGAGGCATCGGTGTCAAACCGGATGGCGGGACGCAGCCCCGAGTTAAGCCCCGCGAACTGGGCGCTTACGGTTGCCCGCTGTTGGTCATCAAGAAAATCGGTAACCACCGCCAGTTCCGGGAGCCAGCCGAGCTCATCCGAAAGGAACCGGGTCAGGGCCGGGGCGTAACTGGAATCTCCGACCACCACCGCGTAGCGCTGGAGATCCGCATCATTATAAATATCCGCAATCCGTTCCAGATAATCATAGTAGACCCGCTTTTCTTCCGCGATAACCCGGGCGATATGGCCGGGATCGATATGCAGGGTGTTCCCCACGGTTTTGAGAAAAACCTCCCCTGCCAATGCGCCGATGGGAAAGGGGGTAACGATATAGGGTATGCCGTGGACCTCCTCAAAATGCTGGGCGCTGTCAACGCCGAAACTATTGGAGACCACCACATTGAGGCTGGCCCGTCCTGCATCCTTAAAATTCTCCAGGCTTTCCCCTTCCCCGAAAAACGTGTTGGCCCGGATCCCCAGTTTTTCCAGGATCCGTTTTAGTTCCCGTAAATTCCCCTTCCAGAATACATCCTGGGCAGGGACTATGCCGAGGATATTCACCGACCGGGGATCCTTTTCCACGGATTTCTGAACGTACCGGTCTATCAGGGCCTTAACTAAAAGCTCGTATCCGGTGAAGGCGTTCCCCCGAAAACTGGGGGTCGGCACCGCGATGACCGGTTTTTCCGCCTCCCGGAATTCCTGGGCCACGGAGATCACGTCATCCCCGATCATATCCACCATACACCCGGTGAGCACCACATAGAGATCCCCATCTACGATTTCCAGAGTGGACTGGATCTGTTCCCGCAGGCGCTCTTCGCCGCCGAAGACCACATCCCGTTCCGACACATTGGAACTGGGCAGGGCCGCGCCACCGCAGTACCCCCCGCCGATATACCCTGCCCCGGCGTTGAGGGCGTTCGTGATGTTTCCGCCGCAGCCCGCCGAAGCGTGGATGATGGGGATTGCCCGGGGAATGGCCCGCAGGGTTCCGACCGCCCCGCCTAAAGCGCAGGCGTACCGGGGCCGGTCAACAAATTTACTCATACATACCTCTCAAAAAAATGTTAGCCATGGGAAAAGGTCTGCTCAAACCCCCGAATCGATTCGGGGATCCCCCCCGGTTCCGTTCCGTAGAGCAGGGCCGAAAGATCCCCCCTGCCGGGAATACCGCAGGCGTCCGCCCGGCAGTGCTGGCAGTGCCTGAAAACCGGAAGGACCGCCTCCGCGGCTTCCCGCGCCTGGGACAGGTCTTCGCAGTCCGGCGCCGGGTGATGGGCGAATTCGTGCTGAGGGATGAGGGGGATGATGTTGATAAGCCCCGCCCCCAGTCCGGCTGTGGTCCGGGCGATTTCCGCGATATGCTCCCCGTTTACCCCGGGGATGAGGACGATGTTGATCTTCACCAGGGCTCCCAGGTCGGCGATCCGGCGGATCCCCCGTTTCTGCGCCTCGATGAGCAGGGAAGCCCCCTCGGTTCCCCGGTAGCGGACCCCCTCCAGGATCACCTGGGAACAGATCCGGTCCAGGATAAGTGGGTCCACGGCGTTTACCGTAACGGTTACCGTCCGTACCCCCGCGTTGATAATATCCTCCGCGTAACGTTCCAGGAGGAGGCCGTTGGTACTCAAACAGTTGATAAGTTCCGGAAATTCCTGGTGGATCAGTGCAAAGGTCCGCAGGGCGTGGGGCGTGGCCAGGGTGTCCCCAGGACCGGCAATGCCCGCAACGCTTATCTCCGGGCAAATCCTGAGGGCCTTCCGTACCTGTTCCACCGCTTCCTCCGGTTTGAGGATGACGCCGGCAACCCCCGGCCGATCTTCCCGGTCCGGGGCGTCCGCCTTGTTGAAGCTCCGCTTACAGAACCGGCATTGGATGTTACAGGCGGGGCTTACCGGCAGGTGGACCCTGCCGTGATTCATATTCGCCTCCCCGGAGAAACAGGGGTGCCGGTTACTGATATGGGCGAACCGTTCATCCACCTGGACGCTTCCTAAACAACTCATACTATCCCCCTTTCCCGTACCGGTTTCCGCTTAAAACCGCGGGCGTTCAAGGGAATCAAAAAGGGCGGTTGAAAGATAGCGCTCCCCTGTATCGGGCAGGAGGGCGACTACCAGTTTCTTTTCAAATTCCGGGCGTCTGGCGATCTGGGTCGCGGCAAAGGCCGCGGCGCCAGAAGAAATTCCCACCAGGAGCCCCTCCAGGGCGGCCAGGCGCTGAGCGCTGATAAAGGCATCGTCGGTACGCACCTTGTAAATCTCATCGTAAATTGTGGTATTCAGCACCTGGGGGACAAAGCCCGCCCCGATGCCCTGAATTTTGTGGGGCCCCGGGGCCGAACCGGAGAGAACCGCCGAATCGTAGGGTTCCACCGCGATGATCCTAACCTCGGGATTTTTCTCCTTGAGGGCTTCCCCGACCCCGGTGATGGTTCCGCCGGTACCAACCCCGCTGACAAAGGCCGCCACCTGCCCGTCGGTGTCCCGCCAGATCTCTTCGGCGGTGGTCCGGCGGTGGACCTCGGGATTGGCAGGATTATTAAACTGCTGGGGAATAAAGGAACCCTTGATCTGGGCGCTTAATTCCTCCGCCTTTCTGATGGCCCCCTTCATGCCGTCTTTACCGGGGGTCAGGACCAGTTCGGCATTGAGGGCCCCCAGGAGCTTCCGCCGCTCTATGCTCATGGTATCGGGCATCACGAGGATGATCCGATAGCCCTTGGCCGCGGCGACAAAGGCAAGGCCAATACCGGTATTCCCGCTGGTGGGTTCGATAATAATACTGTCCTTGGTGATAATCCCCCGCTGTTCCGCGTCCTCGATCATCCCCAGGGCGATCCGGTCCTTAACGCTGCCCAGGGGATTAAAATATTCAAGCTTGGCTACAAGCCGCCCCCGAAGCCCCAGATTCCGGCCGTAGGCATGTAATTCCAAAAGCGGCGTATTCCCGATAAGTTCGGTTAATGTACCTGCTATCCGCGCCATAACGCTCCTCCATAACCTTAGGAAAATGGCATATCCGCCGCGCGGATATGCCGGACTTTTTTATATCCAACCCCTTTTAACCCCAGGAGGGATCATTATTTGATGGATCTCTATTTATAGAGGGAATCCGGGACCCCCTCTAAGGCAAGGAAGGTATTCCGCGTGAGGGCTTCCACATCAACGGATTTATCCACCAGATTAATCCGCTGGAGATCCCGGGCGTTCCGGGAAATCGCGGTCAGGGCCTCGCTCACCGACGCACGGTAGCTGTAGGTCTTAAGGATCGCGGCGTTTACCGCCGGGTCTCCGGCGACGTACTGTTTTTCAGCCATTAAACGGGCGGTTTCATCGGGGTTTTCCTGGACATACCGGGCGGCCTTCTGGATGGCCCGGTTGAACTTGGCAACCAGTTCAGGGTACCGTTTTGCAATAGGACTGGAAGCCACGAGCACGCAGCAGTATTCGTCTTTAAGATAATCGTCGGTGGCGGAATTGATGATCACCCGGCCCTTGCCTTCGCTCTCCACAATGTACGCGGCGGGATCGTTGATGGCGATGGCGTCAACCTGGCCCCGCTCCAGGGCGAGGGGCAGATCCGAAGACTGGTAGATGACCCACTCAACCTCGAGGTTTTCCGTGGTTACCCCGATGCCGAGTTCCGCTAGATACCGCTGGGTAATAACGGTCCCGCTGGCGTTCATGCTGCTGGTGCCGATCCGCTTGCCCTTGAGGTCAGCGGGCGTTCTAATCGGCGAATCAGGGCTTACCAGCACCTTGATACAACCCGTATGGAGGCCCAGGGTAATTTTGATATCCAGGCCGTTGGCAAGCGGCTGGATCAGGGTCGCCAGGAGATTATAGGCAACGTCGATCTGACCGGTGGTCAGAAGCTGGGCGGTCTGACTGGTATCGATCTTAATCTCCTCGTATTGCAACCCCTCCTCCTCGTAGTATCCCTTTTCCCGGGCAATAAACGATGGGGCAGAACAGAGTCCCCCGGGTATTCCAATCGCGACTTTGAGAACATAGTCGTCAGCGGGAACCTTCGCTTCAGATGATCCCTTCGCGTATACCCCCAAGAGGCTTACGCAGGCCAAAAGAAGCCCAAAAATGCTTTTTTTCATATATAACTCCTTATATATAAACTCTTTCCGTCAGCAAAAATTTAACGGAAAGTTTTTAACCCACCTACAGGTAATACTGAAGCTCCTGCCGGGACCCGGCGAAGTGCAGAATCTGGAGAATCCGCGCCCGGAGTTCCATAAAATTCGGATCGTCCCGCCGGCGAGGGCGGCCGATTTCCACCGTGATAACCTGCTCGATCTTAGCCGGCCGGGCGGACATTACCACGATCCGGTCCGCCATATAGATGGCCTCGTCCACATCGTGGGTTACCATCAGGGAGGTCATCCTCCGGCGCTCCCAGATCTTGAGGATCTCGTCCTGCATGTTCATCCGGGTAAAGGCGTCCAGAGCGCCCAAGGGCTCGTCCAGGAGGAGCACCTTGGGGTCGTTCACCAGCGCCCGGGCGAGGGCAGCCCGCTGGGCCATACCCCCCGAAAGATGGTGGGGATAGGATTTTTCAAAACCCTCAAGCCCCACGAGCTTAAAAAATTCCGGGATCTTTTGTTTTCCCGTCCGATATACTCCCCGCGCCCGGAGGCCGAAGGCGATGTTTTCATAGATGGTTTTCCAGGGAAACAGGGTCGGGTCCTGGAACACCAGTCCCCGTTCATAGCCAGGGGCCCGGATAAGCTCCCCGTCCAGATCGATAGTTCCGCTGTCCGGAGTATTGAGCCCCGCGATGAGCCTGAGCAGGGTCGATTTACCGCAGCCCGAAGGCCCGATGAGGGAGATAAATTCCCCGGGGTTAAAGCGCAGGCTGATAGTATCCAGTACCACGATGTCCGGCCCATCCGCCTGGGGAAAGGTCTTGCGGATATCCTTTACTTCAATATTTCCTTTTCTAGCAGCTTCCATACGTAACCTCTTTCACCACGTAAGCTCTTTCACCATCGGATGGTTCCTTTCTGCCAGCCCAATACCCGGTTCCGTATTTTAAATTGGAGGGATATGAGGAACGAGAACGTTACGGCGATAACGATCAGGGCCGCATACACGTTGGGATAGGCCAGGGTTTCCCGCTGCCAGTTGATGTACCAGCCAATGCCGAATTTACAACCGATCATCTCCGCCGCCATCAAGGTCAGGAAGGAAGCGGAGGTCCCGTTAAAGAGCCCCGCGAAAACATTCGGCGCTGCCCCGGGGAGGGCGATGGAAAAGATATTCCGCAAGGTGCTCGCCCCCAGGGTACTGGACACCTCAAAATAACTTTTCCGCACATTGAGGATCCCCGAACTGGTCAGGATCGTGGTGGGAAACCAGACCCCCAAGGCGATGAGGAAGAGGCTTGCGTCGGTGGCCCGGGTGAATACCACCAGGGCGATGGGGATCCACGCGGTAGAGGGAATGGGGCCGATGATACGGATAACGGGCATGATCCAGTAATTCCAGCGCTGGCTCCAGCCGATGAGGGTCCCGGTCAGCACCCCCACCAAGGCGCCCAGGAAGAAGCCCCCCAGGAGAAGCCTGAGGGAATACACCAGGCAGCGGAGCAGGAAAAACCAATCCTTTAGAAATACTTCGACGATCCGTTCCGGCGCGGGGAAATAGAGGCTGGGGATAAGGTTAAATTTAATGGTAATAAGATCATAAACCCCCAGGAGCAGAAAGGCCGCCCCTAAAAACCAGGTCTTGTACACCAGCCGTTCCCGGTACCGGCCATAAAAAACGCTGAGCCCTCCGAGAACCGCAAACACCCCCAGGAGCAGCATAATAAACCGGGAAAAATACGGCAGGGTCTTTACCCGGTACCCCGGATCGGCGGGCAAGGCCAGATGCAGGGCCAATACAATACCTAAGGACAAGAGGGGGATCAAAACCCTCCAGTCAAAATACCAGGGGGAACGCCTCTTTTGATCCGTCCCGGCCAAAGCTTGGGAAACCGATTCTACGGGGATAACCTTGAAGGCATCCATAATTATTATATCTCCTATCGTATTAATAAATTTATAATATCTATATAATTACTAGGATTATGTAAAATTGATACAATCATGTCAAGGGCATATTAAAAAAAATAAATTTTTTTTCTGTAGTATCATCATAGTGGCCGTCTTTACCGGGACCGTAATATAGGCCATTTGGTCTATGGGCGGAGCTCATCATGTATCGTGTTGGGTTAGCGTACCTGCTTAGGAGACCTGGGATTCCACCGTTTTTATCTGGATGCTCGGTTCTCTATACGACTTTTTCACCTTTCTCCGGCAGGTCCGGGAAGCCAATAGCTGGAACGTCCTGTATGTATCGGTACCGGTGAGGGTAATGCCTACCTCATCCCCACTTGGCTTGGCTTCATTCGCTTCCCCGGCATATACGCCGATATAGTCCCCTCACCGGGTCGTAACTGGGCAAGTCTTATCTCTGACAAGAGCGGCGCTGCGGTCTGTACTCGCTCATTCCGCATCCAGGGCAATCCCCAGACAGGTGGCCACTCCCCGTTCCGTGCCAGGAATAAGTCCGTGGATGGGGGTATTCACCGTCCGTACTTTACCATCAGGGTACTTCAGGGCCAGGGCAGTGGAACCTCCGCCGTCTAGGTTAAGACCGTCGTCGGCGCCTAATTTTTGTAATACCATACCCACCTCAGCTTCGGTGGCCCCTATGCTGCCAAGCTGCCGCCCATCAATGACCAGCAGATAGAGGACCCCCCCATCAGCGGAGACCCCTACCGCGCTCCGGGGATGCCGGGCGTTTCCTCGGGTAATCGCTGCCTCCAGGATTGCGCCATCCCGTAATACTGCATAAAAGCCGCCTACTGCATGGGTGATTTCACCGCTCTGTTCTGGATCCAATAGTTCAGCTTGGTTTACTATGGCGGCTTTTCCGTCCGCATAAAAAACCAAACCGTCAAACGGAGGGTGCGGAAGGGCCACCACCGTTCCATCGGAAACGGTGATCCCCACAATGGTCCGATCCTCCCCCTCTATCCCGGATACCGGACTAAAGGGATTCGTGTTTATCCCGGCAAGACAATCATACCGCCGAACAAAGCTGGTGATCCTGGTGCTGGGGATAACCCCATCCCCAGCGTCTTCCGGGCTCACTAGGATCCGCAAACCCGGTTCGGTCAGATCCACCCGTAAGGCCCAAAACCGAAGCTTAGGCTCCCGGATACTCCCCGAACAATACCCAATATGCTCGGCAAAAGGCTGCCACTGGGGAAGGATACCTTCAGGGGAGGAGAACGTTACGGAAGACCTTACCGGAGGCGTGGGGAGGGGAGAAAGGGTCCGACAGGAAACAAACCACAGGGCAAGGCTTAGATACACCCCTAAACCTAACCCCTGGAGGATTTCCCGATACCGTTTCCTGCAGTTCATACGCGTCCCTCCTCCTGGTTTGTCCACGTTCAGAGCCTCCTAGTAATCGGATCTGCCTTTTCGAGATTTTTTAAGCAGTTTTCGCTGAATAGACTTTTTTTTTCGATTAAGAATGGTAGAGGGCTTTTCATAATATTCCCGCTTTTTAAATTCCCTGATGATGCCTTCTTTTTCCACCATCCGTTTAAACCGTTTGATGGCCTTTTCCAGCACCTCGTTATCATCCACGATGATATGCGCCAAAAACAATCACCCCCTTTCCATATCCTATGGCCAGCATTGATAAAAAACATCAGTTGATCTGGTTCCAAAATTGGTTATTGCGGACCTACGGTCCGATGGAACCAGCTCTTGCAGTTTCTCAGGCTAAAGCCTGCGAACCTCTGGTTCGACGAAACTGCGTTTTTCAAGGAGGCAGTTCCAAAATTTGACATTTTGGAACTGCCTCGATTACTATTCTTTAATTTTACGTAAAAGCGCATCCTTGTCAAGGATGGATCGGGAGACAAAGGCGTCCGGGTCGGTGTTCTCCCCAGCTACCCGGATTT
>JAISPY010000006.1 GCA_031274565.1 Treponema sp. | reverse complement strand
CCCCTCTATCAGCTTAAGGCCTGCGCCACAGCCCTTTCCCTGCTTGCGGAAATTCTCAGCCTTGAACGGCGGGGAGAACAGCCGACACACTATCAAAAAATAGTGGAAAAGGCAAAATTCCTCATTGAATCCGGCGCCCTGCATACCATTAACTTGTCCAATATTTCAGAACAGTTGAATATCAGCACATCCCAGCTCCACGAGATTTTTAAAACCTATACCTCCATGACCCCCTATCAGTATTTTATCCAGATAAAGATACACAAGGCGGAAACCCTGCTTGAACAGACGGATACGCCGGTACAGGAGGTAGCCTATAGCCTGGGATTTGAGGACCCCTGTTATTTTTCCCGACTGTTTAAAAACAAGACCGGCGTTACCCCTTCCCAGTGGAAAAAATTTCTTAAAGGGGAACAGGGATAGCGGACAAGATCAACCGGCGTCCCCTAGTACTTTGTTTATCCGTAGTTTCATTATTGACTGTGTACTAGTAGTCCAAAAAGTCTAACATGACGTAACCACTGAGTTTGCATAGGACTTATATATAGCATTTAACCACGGACGACACTGACAAAAGTAAGAATTTTGAGCAAAAAATCCGTGAGGTCAATTGAGAGCCCCAGGAAGGACCGCGGGGTATCGGAACTTACGCTTGGCCCGGTATGAGCTACCGGAAAATACCGCATGGACCGGCCAGAAAAGAACCTCCGTCGCGGAGACCCCTGATCGAACCATCGGCAGAGGAAATGACGG
Source organism: Treponema sp. (assembly GCA_031274565.1). GTDB lineage: Bacteria > Spirochaetota > Spirochaetia > Treponematales > Breznakiellaceae > JAIRLU01. The sequence continues at coordinate 9,689 of JAISPY010000006.1, read as the reverse complement.
ACATGGCTTAGCAGCCGGAACGAGCGCAAGGGGCAGAATCAAGTTTCAACGGTTACAAGGAGCGCCGAGGGCTTGCACGGTAACGATTCCTCCTGCTTAAAAGTTTGTAAAAAAATGTCCGATTTAGCTAAATTTATACTTACATGTCATTGACATTACTTTAAAAAGCGTTTTATAGTACCTATTATAATGAGTGTTTTAAACAGGCAGCAGCTAATAAGCTATTACGAACGCTATAAAACCAATGAAGTAACCTTTAACAAAGAAATCATCGAGATTACAGGACTCCTGGCCAAGCAGGTCTGTTTAAAATGTATGGGAAAGCTATGGCCCTGTATCATTTATGCATCGTCTCTGCAAATGGCGAAGATTTTGGTGAATACCAAATCAGGGGTATTACAAAGTCTCCAAGAGGCTAACAACGTGGCGAGCATGAGATTTTGTTTCAAAGGGGCTAAAGAAGGGGACCCCATAACCTTCTTTGTGGCGGTCCGCTCTGTGGGCTATACTCCTTATGGCGCTTCGCAAGATACGGCTATGTTTACCCTGCAATTTGCCCAGCAAGCCCCGGATTATTTGATCGAAGTCTTAGGACGGATCCTGGATGCCAACGCAAATACGCATACTACTTCCAGACGGAAAGGAGAGCGGGTCCCCATCAACAACGAAACCCAACGAAAGCTTGGTATCGTGTCCAAGGAAAGCTCCATTTCTGTTCAAGGCGTCCCTCGGCAGTGTATCTTACGGGATATTTCATTCTACGGCGCTAAAATTGTCATCATGGGGATTGCTAAGTTTCTGGATGAGCGGGACGCGGTGCTTCGCATAGACTTTGAGGAACCCCGGGAGAGTTATTTCTTAAAGGGAAAATTTCTCCGGTCGGAAGTGGTCGAAGGCAGAAAGGACCTGGTGGTTATGAGTATGAGCTTTTATGATGATCTGATCCCTATGAAATACAAAATACGCATCAACAATTATATTACCCAGGTACGGGCGACCAACCGGACGGATCGAAACCCAGCGTCCGCTCAGACTGCCCAAAGTCATATACCCGCTGACCCGGCAAACGGTGAGGGCGATGTCGTCCCGTAATCCAAATACCATCGTCTTTTTATCGGTTCCTGAATCCTTACGGGGACCGATTGAAACTCCTGATGGAGCGGAAGCCTTTAGTATTGATCCGGCCATTCCTATTCCAGTAGAACTTGCTCCGGGGACACGGGTCTTGAATCTGGAGGAGCTTTCCTGGGAGATGATCCTCGCGGGTATGATCCGGGTGGTTGCCAATGCGCCTGAAGGCACCGATGCCCCCTATTACCGGCGCTTTGTCCTAGCGCTTAAGCCTGATATCTTGACTGAATGGACCGCCGCCGGGATCCTCAAAGCTAAGAATGGCGATTATGCTATGGCCCTGGAGATCCTAGCCCTCCTGGAAGGGCTGTTTCCCCGCTTACCCGCATTGCTCCTGTACCGGGCGCTCATTCTGGAAGAACAAGCCGATGCCCGGCTCACGGATGCAAGCGCCCAGGATGCAGCGGCTCAGGCATACCAAAGGATCCTAGACCTCCATCCTCCTGCTCCTGATGGCATGTTTAACGCAGGGTGTTTCTTCATGAAACGCCGGGAATTCGAGCAGGCCCGAGACTGTTTTCAGGCCTATCTCCGTTTAGGGGAGGATTCGGAAAAGCAGCAACAGGCTGCCACGCTCTTGGAAGAAATTCAAAAGCAGAGTCTGGATGACGCGGTTTTCCGGGAGGCATATCATCGTATTCAGGACGGGGACCTATCCCAGGGGCTTTTCCAGATCGAGAATTTTCTGGAACGGCACCCTGAAGTTTGGAACGGCTGGTTCCTCCTGGGCTGGGGCCTCCGGAAGCAAGGCCGCTGGCATGAGGGGATTGAGGCCTTGAGAAAAGCTATAGCCCTGGGCGGGAACCAGAGCGATACCCTGAACGAACTGGCGCTCTGCCTCATGGAAAGCGGCGATTGCCTGGGTGCCCGGAAAGAGCTGGAAACCGCGTTGCGGGAGGCCCCTGAAAACATCAAGATCATCTCCAACCTGGGAATCGTAGCCCTTAAAACCGGAAACGACCAGGAAGCCGCGGGATTTTTCCGTACGGTCCTGGAACTGGATCCGGAAGACCCGGTGGCCCGGGCGTATTTTAAGAACTGAGTTCAGGGATCTCTTGACAGGGCCAACACGTACTTTCGCCGGGATACTACCAGGGATTGGAGTTCTGCCAACATGGACTTGTCCACGTCTTCGGCGATGGGAAAAATATACTTGACCGTTTCTTCGGTGTACCGGTCGATAAACGCGGTATTCACCACAAACCCCAGGGCAATCATGTTGGATATACGATCCGCCACCTTGAGGGTTTTCGCATACCGAGAGCCGCTTTCCAGGATCCGGGTGAGAAACTCGGGTTTCGTCTCGCCCGGAAAACGGGTAACTTCCAGAACCAGGTCATACACCGCAGGGCTTTCATAATCCACGGATAAGAGGAGATTATGATTGAAATCCGGTACGTCTTCAATGAGATCATGCACGATCGAGGCCTTAAGCAGCACTGAATCCACATACCCATAATCAATGAGCGTGGCCATGGTATCCAGTTGGTGCCTGAACATGTTGCCCCCTCCTTCCCGTACCTTACCGATCAGCGCGGTGGCAAGTTGCATATAGGGGGCAAGGTGGGTTCCGTTGAGCCGCAGCATCTCCTCGGTGGTCATGGTGACGGCTCCCGATCCAGCGCGGACTGTTGCAGCGGGGTATCCTTAACCAGGTCCCGCATATAGGAGACCAGCTTTTCAGTCCGTTGCAATGCCTCCGCCAATTTCACCTGCTCCCCCTGTACCAGCTCAGGAGGGGCGTTTTTCAAGAAACGCTCATTGGCAAGTTTCGCGGTAAGCCCTGCGATGAAGCCACGGTCCTTTTCAAGGGTTTTGGTAAAGGTCCGCTTCAAGAGGTCCATATCCACTGCCTCGGCAATATACACAAAAACCTCAAACCCGGAACCCACCAGGCCGATGGAACCGGATGGCCGGGTACGATCCGGTCGAGGATCCTCTATATGAAGCTCCCCGATGCCTGCCAAGAGCCGCACCAATTCCTGGTGCTCCTTGAAAAAATCCCCCGCAGCACAGCCAGAACCGATCCTGAGCAAGACCGGAATCTTCTTTTCCGGGGGAATCGTACATTCACTCCGCAGGGTACGGACCATACGGACCAGTTCCTGCAGCAGGGCGAAGTGCTGTTCCGTGTCCGGCGCGGTCCGTTGTTCGGTATAGACCGGATAGGACGCGGTCATGACCAACCCCTGGGTATTGGGGAGTTGCTCGTAAATGGCTTCGGTTATAAAAGGAAGTAGGGGATGGAGGAGCCGCAGGGATTCGGCAAGCACCTCCAGAAGCACCGTGGTGGCCCGATCCTTTTCAGTATCCTCCCCGGTACGGATGGATACCTTGGTGGCCTCCACATACCAGTCGCAAAAATCGTTCCAGAAATAGTCGTATGCCGCCGCTGCCGCGTCATTGAAACGGTAGGAAAGGAAGGCTTCGGTGATGACCTGAGCGGCCCGGTTCAGCCGGGCATAGATCCAGGTATCCACCGGATTGAGGCGGGGATGCTCAACCAGGAGCCGGTTTTCCAGATGCATGAGGATATACCGGCTAGCGTTCCAGATCTTATTGGCGAATTTGGATCCCAGTTTAAAGGATTCCTTATCCACCAGCAGGTCTTGGCCCTGGGCGCAGAGAAAGGCCAGGGTAAACTTGAGGGCATCCGCGCCGAAGCGGTCTACCAATTCCAGGGGATCCAGGCCGTTCCCTAAACTCTTACTCATCTTGCGCCCCTGTTTGTCCCGTAACAAGCCGTGAATATAGATGTCCCGGAAGGGAACGGTTCCGGTGAACTCAAGCCCTGCCATGATCATCCGGGACACCCAAAAGAAGATGATGTCATAGGCGGTTACCAGGGCGGTGGTAGGATAAAACCGCCGTAGATCCGTTTCTTCAGCTTGCGCCGCTTCAGGCCACCCCAGGGTACTGAAGGGCCAAAGCCAACTTGAAAACCAGGTATCCAGCACATCCGGGTCCTGCTCGAGGGTTTCAGCCCCGCAGTGCGGACAGGCGCTCGGATCCTCCCGGGCCACCGTGGTTTTGCCGCAGGAAGGGCAGCGCCACGCGGGAATCCGGTGCCCCCACCAGAGCTGTCGGCTGACACACCAGTCCCGGATGTTTTCGAGCCAGTGCCGGTAGGTGTTTTCCCATTTCCGGGGATAAAAGATGAGTTCCCCCTTCCGCCAGGCAGCCAGGGCCTTGTCCGCCAAGGGCTGCATCCGTACAAACCACTGCTCTGAAAGAAAGGGTTCAATCACCGTACGGCAACGGTAACAGTGGCCCACCGCATGGGTGATGGCCACTGCTTTTATGAAGAAACCCCCTGCCTTGAGGTCCGCGAGAACCGCTTCTCGGGCCGTTTGCACGGACAAGCCCCGGTACTTTTCGGGCACCTGGTTGTTGAGGCTGCCGTTGGTAGTGAGGATCGGGATGACCGGAAGGCCGTGACGTTTCGCCACTTCCCAGTCATTGGGATCATGGGCCGGGGTAATCTTCACCGCGCCGGTGCCAAAGGTCCGATCCACATAGGTATCAGCCACCACCGGGATCAGGCGGTCCGTGAGGGGAAGGAGCAGGGATTTCCCGATGAGGTCCTGGTACCGAGGATCTTCCGGATGGACCGCCACCGCGGTATCTCCCAGTATGGTTTCAGGCCGGGTAGTGGCCACTTCCACAAAACCCTGAGCATCCCTAGAGGGGTACCTGATATGGTACATAGTTCCTGCCCGATCCTCGTGCTCCACCTCATCATCCGAGAGGGCGGTACCGCAGGAGGTACACCAGTTGACCAGGTAATTACCCTTGTAGAGGAGGTTTCGTTCATAGAGGGAAACAAAGACCTCCCGTACCGCTTGGGAAAGGCCCCCATCCAGGGTGAAGCGCTCCCGGGACCAGTCCACACTGGCCCCCATCCGGGCGATCTGCCGGGAAATGATCCGGTGGTGTTCCTCTTTAACCTTCCAGGTTTCCTGGACAAAGGCTGCTCTGCCCAGATCCTTCCGGTTTTTTCCCTGGGCATTGAGCCGTTTTTCCACCACCAGTTGGGTGGCGATCCCCGCGTGATCCGTCCCGGGGACCCACAAAACAGGCCTTCCCGTCATTCGGTGGAACCGGATAAGGATGTCCTGGAGGCTGATATTAAGCCCATGCCCCAAGTGCAGCACTCCGGTAACATTAGGAGGAGGGATCACCATCACAAAGGGGGCTTTTCCGCTCCCGGTTTGGGGCTGAAAGGCCCCCTGCGCTTGCCACTGGGCATAGATCCGGTCTTCAAAAGACGCTGGATCAAAGGCCTTTTCCAGTTCAATCTTGTGTAAGGTAAGCCCCTTCATCCGCTGGTCTCCCGTATGATAACCGTCTTCATGACGATCCTGAGGTATTTTTCCCTAGCGTACCGCATTTTCATATTACAGATAATACCTGATTGCATAAGACTGTGCAACAAGCCGCAGGAGGCGTCAAAATCCCCTGCATTTTTTCCCATAGAAGCAGTATATGCAGGGGCCAGTTCCTCCAAACCGCCCCTTCATTAATACGATGTGTCTATCCTGGACAGAGCGGCTTGCGTGTGCTATAGTATTGTTTAATAGTGAGTCTCATGATTTTAAAAAGAGCGTTTTTTGTATCAGCCCCAGGGAATAACGCGGTAAAGAACGAGCCGCTCCGTTGAAACGACGAGGAAGGTGAGGCAGTTCCAAAATAACCGATTTTGGAACCAGCTCAGGTCTCTTGAACCATAGTAACGGGTAGAGCGGTTAGGTTTTTCATTGAACTCGCTGTTATGGAGAGATGGTAGTTTTGTCCTATGAACGATGTTGCTTGAGCATGTACCGTGTAAGGATTGAAAGTAAGGATTGAAAACAGATGAACGAAGAACAAAACCAGGATGACGAAATTAGCCTCATCGATCTTTTTGCGGTTCTCTGGCATCGCAGGATGATGATACTCGTGATAACCCTTATCGCCATAGTTGGGATGGTGGGATTTTCAGTTATTTCTCTGGTGCTCCCTACCGAGAACTCTCCCCTGCCCAATACCTATAGCCCCACCGCCTTGATGATCATCAATAACGCTTCTTCTTCTGGGGGCGCGATGGCAGCCGCATTAAGCGCCACTGGACTGGGAGGCCTGGCTGGGCTTGCGGGGGTAAGTACCGGACCCACCTTCAGTGAGTTGGCTATCTATTTAGTGGGAACCAATACGTTGCTGGATGCGGTAGTGGATCGATTTGACCTCATAACCCGGTACAAGATTAAGATTGAAAAATCCCCCCGGACGGAAAGCCGCAAGGTCCTTAAGAAGCAGTTGACCGCAGCCTTTGATGAAAAGAGCGGGGTTTTCACCATCAGCTTTACCGATACAGATCCGGTGTTTGCCCAAGAGGTGGTTAATTTTTGCGTCTTGTTCCTGGAAAAACGGTTTAACGAGTTAGTGGTCGATCAAAATCAATTAGAAAAACAGAATTTAGAGATTAATATTGCCAATACCTATAAGGAGATTCTGAATCTTGAGCAGGAATATCATCAACTCGAGTATTCGGTCGTTTCAGGAGGACGGATGGGTTCTATTCCGGCCATCACCCTTGAGCAGAGTCGTATCACTATGGAATTAGAGACTCAGAAGCAGGTGTATGCCCAGCTCAAGGTACAGTATGAATTGTTACGGGTAAGCATGGCAAGTGAAAAACCGGTCTTTCAAATTCTTGAAATGGCGGAGGTTCCGGATCAGAAATCCGGGCCGAGTCGCGGTATGATCTGTATTATTGGTACCTTTGCGGCGGGGTTCTTTTCCGTATTCTTGGCCTTTGTGATGAATGCGATTTCCAATATCAGAAAGGATCCCGAAGCTATGGCTAAATTGCAGGGAAGCAGTAAGAACGTATGAGGTACCTCCTAAGGCTGGTGGGTTGCTCGGGATGTGCGCGGTCCCCGTGGGTTATGAATTTACTTTTTTAGGGGAGGGGAATTATTCGCATCTTTGGTTATGCGCTGGCGTCCTGCGGGCTTACGGTGGCATTGATTCCCTTGGTTATACATCTCTGTAGAAAACAGGGATGGTATGACAAGGTCAATAGCCGGAAAGTGCACTCCGGGGCTATTCCACGGCTGGGAAGCCTTGGATTCGTGCCGGTCTTTCTGGTATCCGCGGTACTCTATCTTTGGAAGGTTCAGGGAAACCATCTGAGCGCCTATCTCCCGCTCTTTGCGGGAGGAATGCTGGTCTTTTTCCTGGGCTTGCTGGATGACTTGTATGAATTACCCGCACGGTACAAGTTGCTGGGCCAATGCGGAGCGAGCCTTATTCCCCTGGTGTTTGGGATTCACCTAACCCGGATAGGTCCGCTGGATCTGGGCAGTATGGGTTCGGTTATTACCTTCTGTTGGCTTATTTCGATGAGTAATGCCTTTAACCTGATTGACGGGGTGGATGCCCTCTGCGGGACCTTATCCCTCAGCGTCCTGCTGACCTTCGGACTGGTAGTATGCCTGAAAGGAGAGCCGGTTGATGGCGCGCTGGCGTTCATGCTGGGGGCTGGTATTGTGGGTTTTCTCGTGTATAATAGGCCCCCGGCGCGGATCTTCATGGGAGATGGGGGGAGTCAGTTTCTGGGTTTTATGATAGGGGCCTTACCCCTGCTCAAAAGTCCTGCAGGGCTTACCTACAACCTGGTTCCAATGGTGGCGGTACTGAGTTCGATTCCCCTGTTGGATACGATTGCGGCAATATGGCGGCGAACCCGGGAGGGCCGGTCGTTTTTTACGCCGGATAAGCGGCATCTCCACCACAAACTGATGCAGATGGGGTACACCACAAAGAGCATTCTGGTAGTGGTAGCCACTATTCAGGCTGGGCTGTGCGGAATTTCGCTTTTAGCGGTGCTGTGGCTTGAGGGGGTACGGGGTTTTATCGTACTCGGTGTGGCTTTTGGAGCTATCGCGGTGTTTTTTGCGGTTATTCACTATACCAGCCATGCGGTTACCCGGATACAGGCGAAGCGATCCATTGACCGGGATCAATAATTGCTCCCCTGCACCATCGGTGGGGGCCGAGTCCCCCAGCTTCATACCTGTCCAAAAACAAACGCCCCCGGCTTTGCCGGGGGTTTACCGCTTTTAATTAGGACCCAAAGGCCTGATCCAAGTCCGCGATAATATCCTTGATGTTCTCCGTACCAATAGAAAGCCGTACTGTGTTCGGCTTGATCCCTTGGTCCAAGAGTTCCGCGTCACTGAGCTGAGAATGGGTGGTACTGGCCGGGTGAATGACCAGGGACTTCACATCCGCTACATTCGCCAGGAGGGAGAAAATCTGAAGCCGGTCGATGAAGTCTTGAGCTTCCTGGGCCCCTCCCTGGATTTCAAAGGTGAAAATCGAAGCTGCCCCTTGGGGGAAGTATTTTTTATAAAGCCCATAACTGGGATCATCCGGCAGGGAGGGATGGTGTATCTTGAGCACCTTGGGCTGGGTCTTGAGGTATTCGATAACCTTGAGGGTGTTCTCCACATGCCGCTCCACCCGGAGGGAAAGGGTTTCCACCCCCTGGAGCAAGAGGAAGGCGTTAAATGGGGAGATCGATGCGCCGGTGTCCCGGAGCAGGATAGCTCGGATCCGCACGATGAAGGCGGCGGGGCCTGCGGCTTTGACAAAGGAGATGCCGTGGTAACTGGGGCAAGGGTCGGTGATCCCCGGGAACTTACCGCTGGCCTCCCAGTCGAATTTGCCGCTGTCTACGATGATACCTCCCAGGCTGGTACCGTGGCCGCCAATGAACTTGGTGGCCGAGTGGATAACCACATCCGCGCCGTACTCGATGGGCCGGAGCAGGTAGGGGGTGGTAAACGTCGCATCCACCACCAGGGGGATCTTATGGAGGTGAGCCAGCGTAGCCAGGGCCTCAATATCAATGATGTTCGAGTTGGGGTTCCCCAGGGTCTCGATGAAGATGGCCTTGGTGTTGGGCTGTATGGCCCGGACAAAACTGTCTTTTTCTTCAGGGTCTACAAAGGTAGTGGTGATGCCGTAGAGGGGCAGCGTGTGGGCCAAAAGGTTGTAGGTACCCCCATAGATGGTCTTAGCTGAAACAATATGATCCCCTGCCTGGGCGAGGTTGAGGAAGCTATAGGTAACTGCCGCCGCCCCTGATGCCAGGGCTAGACCGGCAACGCCCCCTTCCAGCGCGGCGATGCGTTTTTCCAGCACCTCTTGGGTTGAATTGGTGAGCCGGTTGTAGATGTTACCCGGATCCCGCAGCCCGAAGCGGGCAGCCGCATGGGCGGAATTATGAAACACATAAGACGTGGTCTGATAGATCGGTACTGCCCGGGCATCGCTTGCGGGATCCGGCTCTTCCTGGCCTATGTGTAGCTGCTTGGTTTCAAAGGCCCATAGATCGCTCTTGGTTTTAGACGCCATGATAAACTCCTTATTTGGTAGTATATGCCCGGTGAACCAACTTCACAACTCAGGCAACGCGGATACGATGCCGACATATACAACTTATTAACCTTATCGTTATACTAGGAATAATACTACCTCGATAAAAGAATGTCAATATTTTTTTATGCTAT
>JAISPY010000305.1 GCA_031274565.1 Treponema sp. | reverse complement strand
GGCTGTCCGGTTATCGCATACCGTAAAGGGGGCGTTTTGGATACCGTAAAGGAAAACACGACCGGTATCTTTTTTGATGAACAGACTCCGGCATCGCTTACCGCAGCACTGGATACCTTTGAGGCAATGGAGTCTCAGTTTAGCGATAGAGCGCCCTTCACCGCACAGGTACAACCTTTCTCCAAAGGGGCCTTTATCGAGCGCATACAACGGATCGTAGCGGAACGCAAACGGGTATAAGCGCAACAGAGGTCCTCCTCCCCCCTCCGCGCGCTTATTACTCAAAGAAAGAGTTTAAACCCAATAGTAGCGATAATCCCGGTTGATTTAGGATATTCTGCCGTATCAATAACCGAATAGGACGAGGGGCTTCCTGAATTCGCCGGACCATCTATGTTGGTAAAGTAGGAAAAGACCACCCCTACTTCGCCGAAAAGTTGAAAGGGTACGGTTAGCTGTGCGAAGGTATGTTCTGCGCCAAATTTGAATACATGCTGCCACTGGTATGCGCCGTCTTTTAAAAAGTATTTTCTGAGTACTGGATTGGTGCTCCGTCCGTTGGGATCAAGCTCTGATACAAAAGAACTGCCGTCTACTGCGCTTCCTCCATAATCAGCGCCGTGGCGTATCATCTGGTATTGTAGGTGCGCTACCGTATGGGTACTCGGCATAGCTTCAAAACGCAACAGTAATTCATCCGCATTGGGGGGTAAATAATACCCTAAGCCTCTGCCATTATTGGTATAGGCCATTTCCATCATAGCCGTATTATCATACCAGGGTACGAATTCTCTAGTATGGGTGTAACAATACGGTTCAATTTTGGTATAGCTCAAGGTTACCGAAGCAAAGGGTAACCAGGGAATAGCTGCGCTGGTTCCTATCTGAAATGCAAACATAGACCGGTCTTTTTCAAACAGATCTTCTTCAGTAATATTAAGCTCATCAAGAAAAAAGGAGAACCAGAGATTCGCAATACCAGGATATTGACCTTTAGCGTTAAAAAACATTCCCAGGTTATCAAAATCCCCGATATTATTCTGATATAAAAATTCATTGGCCAAGGGAAAAAGATAGCCAAGCTCAAAACGTTTCGGCCAGACAGCGCTGCTTCCTATATCCAAATGTATATACTGTTTATAATTGAATTCAAGCATGGTCATCGAAAAGGCATTTTGGTTTGTTGCAGCGGATGTTTTAATCCCCTTTTCATTGAAATATTCAAGCACCCCGGTTAAGGTTGAAAAGGTAAGCCACGGAAACGGCTGAGCCGTCGCTTCTAACGCCAAAAATGGCTGGGCTGCTTTATTGAGCATGAGACTCCTTCCCTCAGCCATAGCGCCCCATTCCCGATCCAAGCGCGCCCATCGGTAGGTAATATGACCGTCAAGCAGGGAACCGCTTAATTCCGGCAGCATGGTATACCCTAGTCCCATATCATCAGGCCAGGCAGTATGACCGCTGGTGGAAATTTCGGTATAACTAAAAACAAATCCGTCCCAGCGTTTTTTATAGGTATAGGGAAAATACGCGAGGGGATCGCGATAGGTAGTAAGGTGTTGATTACTATAACTACCCTCACCATCCCCATAGCCGTCGTAATAGGTCCAATATTTTCCCAACTCGATAGGGGGAGCGTGCAAAACCGCTCCCGCCAGGGTAAATCCGTATGAAAAGTGTTCCCCCATATCTCCCTTAAAAAAAGCCGAAATCCAATTCCCGGTTCCCCAGGCAGTATCTCCACCGGAAGGATAGATACCCCCTGCAAAGGTTGATTCCAGATTAAACCCCACCTCTCCTGAAGATCGAATCGCGTTTTTGCCCAGGGCAGATTCGAAATGGTATACCCCCCGCTGCCAATCGAGCCCCGGATCTGCTGCCCTACCGTAGGTCTTCTGGGCTTCTTCTAAAATAAGCCGCTCCGCATCACTGAGTTTACCAAAACGGGTATTGCCACTATCAGCAGTATACTCGCTATCAAGAATTGCCGCTATCGCGGAAAGAACCACTGCCCGGGAATAGGGTTTGGCCCCCGGCAGAGGCGCGCATAAGCCCCGCAAGACCGCCTGTTCCAAAATATGGTAAATAGGTTTATCCACCGGCACCGCCCCATGGGTCTGCGCCGTAAGCGGCAGCGCCGCGATACATGCACCTACCATAAACCCTATCATCCTGATCTTCATCGTATGCCTCCATTTGTTACGAGCCATTAGGCGGTTTTAAAACCCCCTGGTTGACCGCGCACGGTACAAAAACGTTAATAGGTAAGCCTAACGGAAAAGCTCATTTCACCACCATAGGCATTGGTTCCTTTGACATGATTGGCGTCAAAAACCATGACGCTTCCAAGGTATCCTGACAGCGCAAGCCGGGGAAGGGGTTTCCACGTGGTTCCCACACCGATAAGCAATTGGCGTTCCGCAATACCGCTGGGAGTTCTTTCATTCCGCGCCTCCTGCGTTTGTTCCCAATCCCAACGTATGGTATGTTCTCCCCGGTTGATAAAAGAAATATCCGCCGAGAGAACCAGATTTCCTTTGGAAACCACCGAACCAAGCGCAAAGAGCAGCGTATCCCGGCCTGCAGGATGGCCTATCCATAAATAGCGTATATCCTTTGAACCTATGTCGGAAAGACGGCGCATCCAGATGAAACTACCAAAGGGACTTGAAAGGGTATACAAGTACGGATCCGTATAGACAAACTCCCCATAAAAAGCGGCCCGCCACTCGGTGAAGGTATGGGTATATTCGATCCCCGCCAAGTACCCAAGGCCATTGGGCGGCTGGTTCGGGTTGCCTTCCAGTTCCATAGCCATAGCAAATTCATTCATCACCAATTGTCCATATACCGCCAATGAGGGAAGCGCCGCCCAATCAATATCACAAGAGAACAGAGAACCTATCGTATCACCGCTCGCGCCCCATTTGTCGTAATCCCTCCAGGCATAAAAAGAATGAAACATGACAAAGGGGTTGAGAAAACGCAGTTCCAGCGGAGCATTACCCACCATGATGCCTTCGCTGAATCCCAAGGACACTGTATGAAAAAACCGGGCGTCTATGCGATGCAGGTACAGATGCCGCTGGGTAGTATGTTCAAGACTCTGCTCAGGAACGCTTGCTCCCGCTGCAAGCAGTTCAGAAGTGTCCAGGGGAAGCTGGCTTACCAGCAGGGAATATTTAAAATGAGTGGAAAACACCGAAAGCCGGGCAAAATCATAATAATCCGGTGTATCGGAAAACGCCAAGTTTCCGGTATGCGCGGTTCCATAGGATACCTTATCCCTCCCAAGCTGAAAATTCCACCAGGCCCCTCCTGCGGCGATAAACCCTCGCAGGGGCATATTCATATCAAACCGTGACATAGTATAGGGAACATTGGTACCCCAGGCGGAACCGGCCTCCTCGTAAAATGACGGATCACTGGTAACTAAGGGTTCAACCGCAAGCTGTAGGAAATCGTCAAAAAACAGGGTAATGGGAGCGGCCATAAAGGGAGGGGATTCTGCATCCCGCTTAGTAAAGGGAATGGATGGGTTAGTGCGTATATGGATTTCAGGAGCCAGGACCCCCTGAACCTGCAGGGCAAAGGCGCCTGCTGTATAGGCTATGGTTGGATATACCTGCGGGGTGTCTACCAGAACGGGTTTTACGGCGTCATATACCCGGCGGTATACTTCCCGAGCTGGTGCGGAAAGCTGGACTGCATCCACATCATCGAGGATTTGCAGTACTTCGTCTCGGGAGAGGGGCGGCGTAAAGGAGCGAAAACTCGTACCCGATTCCCGAACTAAAAAACGAAGGTCTTCAAGCAGCGGATCCCCCGGACTTATCAGGATAAATGGGGAGGCGCGTAGCTCCATAATCTTTACTAAACCGAGCAGCAGCACCCATAGCACGATACCTTGTCTTCGTCCTTGCGGACGGCCCGTTGACTTTTCTCCTCTAAACCATTCTTTTGCACCGAGTGTACCGAAAAATTCCCCTGCCCTCGCCATACCGTGATATGCCCTAATCATGATCCTCCCATCCCGCGCGCTATAGGGACGCTGCATTTTATAACTATACATGATGTACTTATGATTAAAAAAAGTCAAGAACATGGGTTATAGACCACAGGGCTACCATATAAGAAATGAGCTCATCAGGGTTGGTTTTACCGTTTTGTATAAATCCTTATCTTGTAAGGAAATACGAATTGCTATGCGTTTATCCTGTTCATATACATTCGGCGCTTGACTATGGTGAGCTTAACCGTATACCTACGGGGTAAGGTCCAGCAATACGGCCCCTCGCCCCCCCAAAAATGGTGCTATACCGGTAAACCTGCCAGGCGTCGCCCTTTGATCAGCATCACATCCCCGAAACCGAAACGCTTTGCCGCGCTATCAAAGATCCGCTTAATCCCCTGGGGTGCGGTTCCTGCGGCAAGCCCGCCCCAGGTACAGACCTTCACCACTGCAAAGCCAGAACTAGTTAAAAGCGGTGAAAGGGTTTTAACCGAAAACAGGAAGAGGTGATCAAAAATCGCCGAACGCCATTGATTCTGGAAGAGCCGCGCCTGGAATCCCCCTATGTTTGGCGTGGTAAGCAAAAAGTACCCTCCGGGAACGAGAATACGGTACACCTCCCGGACAAAAGCCCGGGGGTCATTGAGATGTTCGATGAGGTGGGAGGCAAGAACCACATCAAAAGTCTGGGAAGGAAACTGATTTGCTTCCAGGGGAAGCCCCCGAACATCGAGGTTCCGTACCTGCCGGGCATAGCGCTGGGCCGGGGTACAGATCTCCACCCCCGTGGTTTCCCAGCCCCGTTCTCGCAGGGTTTCGAGCAATGCCCCAGTGGCGCATCCTACGTCCAAGATCACCGGCCGCCCTTGGGCGAGCAGGTCCTGTTCCAGGGCCGCAAACCCCGCATCTGCTAAGGCCAGTTCCTGGAGCTGCAAAAAATTCTTTTCATTGGCCAATTCATAGGCAAGGTAATCATCCCCGTGGGCTTCCTGGTAACGCCGAGCCACCTCCGCGGCCAGGGGCTGGGGGTTCATCTGCACCAGCCCACATTCGGTACAGCGCCTATAGCAAAAGCCCTCACACCCAAGATAGGGCTTCAAGCGGTCTCCTCCGCAGAGGATGCAGGGGATGACCTGGCTTGGTTCAGCGGTAACCGGAGTGGACCATGTTTTCCCGGGCATGTTCTCGCGCCTGCACTCCCTACTCGACCAACAGCCGGTACACCGCGCTCTGGGCATTGCCGCTTATATCTTGGGCGATGATTTCCAAGGTCGCCTGTCCCCGGGTAACCCATACTTCCCCGACCTCAAAACCCGGGACCGGGGCATACACTTGCTTTATCGGTACCAGGCCGTTACGGTACACCATAAGCACCCCATCCCGGGCCGAAAAGGTCTCAAAGACGAGGGACCCAATCTCGCTCCCATTGACCATACACAGGATCCGGTGGGGGGCCAGAGGACTTTCATTGGGACCAATGCGGGTATCTGCGGCGACCACACAAACCCTATACCGGCCCTGGTTTATGCTTCTGATTTGATTCGGTTCGATGATTCGGCCCTCGGTATTGCGCAGCACTACCGATTGAATCGTCGGGGACCGACTATCCGGCAAAGGAGTAATGATCATGGATGGGTTCACCCAGCGGCGTTCCTTCCGGTCAAATAAGGAAAAATGAAATCCCCGCCGCTCAGACCAACCTGAACGGCCCGCGGTTCCCAGAACCGTACCTTTTTCCAGCGTCTTAGGAAGCGCCTGGGGCGTGGTATCTTCAAAGCGACTGTATATGCTGATGACTCCCTCCCCGTGATCCAACGCGATCCATGCGCCTAACGGACTCGGCAGCCGGGAAGCGGTATTGGAACCAGAGCGACTGAAGATAAGCTCCCCGGTCTCCGCGGCCTGCACCGGACCTTCCACCTCAAAGGAAGCGCCCAAGGCGGGCCTTCCCGCATCATTCACCCCGAAATTGGCGATTACCGCCATATTTTGAGCGGGCCAGTCCATGCCGTATACCGGGAATACAGAACCGATAAGGCAGAGGATCCCCAGGATCCGCAGACTTCCCTCCCTGGCACTGAGCGTATACATACTATTTCCTCTCCAATTCAAAAGACGCTAAAGTCATGTTCCCGCCCACATAGATCCGTGAACCCTGTCTGCCCAGAAAGGAAGTTTCACTTTTAAAAGGCGCTTCAATGATGAGGGTACCGGGAAACCGGACCACCGCCAACCGTTTTCGCTGCTCTGCCTGGGCAGTAATAAGGAACAACAGGCGATCACTGCCGCTTGCATCAATGGCGATGATTTCTCCTTCCAAGGGCAGCTTGAGGCTGGTCCGGGAATGGATATCATACAAACCCAATCCTTCTTGTCGTTCAAAGGCCACCCGGTTGTCATTATCCACAAACTCCACATGAATCGGCCGTCGGAATCCCTCTTCTAAAAATTCATGGTAGATCACCTTATATTCAATAGTTTCTGATCTGCCCGCATCGCCGCCATAGCGTTCCAGGAGGAGGAATCGCTGCAGGTCAATCCCGGAAATCAGCGCCAGCCTCAAGCCGTCCTGGGAAATAGCGCAGCCTAGGATCACCGAAAGCTGGGAACCTCCCGGTTCAAAGAAGAAGACCCGCCGGCCCTGGGTATCCAAGACCTCTACCGTACCGTCCAATAAACCGGCTAATACCAGCCCTGCCGCGGCATCAATCGTGGTGAGGGTCGCCCCAAAATCATGGGTCCATTGGAGCGATCCGGACTCATCCACACTGGAGAGCGAATTGAGTTCACTGCTGACGAGGAAGATCCGTTTATCCAGGAACAGGGGATACCCTGGGCTTTCCCGGATGTGTACCACCGGTTTATCCAGAGCATCCCGGACCTCAATCGTATCGGGGACCGGGTTATATTCTGCCCAATGATCCGCTGATACCGATACCTCCCCCTTCTTGAGCCGGTTAACCGTAAATTTGCCCTCCCTATCCACATAGCCAAACCGATTTCCCAGTTGAAAGGGCAAGAGTCTCGGTTCTTCCGCTCCTGATTCTATTTGCGCCAAGGGATAATTCGATTCCAACGAAACAAACCACTGGGGGGTCAAGATGGTCTCGATAGGAATAGGCTGGGCAGCGACGAAGACATAGATTACGAAAAACCCTGCCCCACATAGTATCCAATTTCTTGCTTTTTGTGTCACTGAAACTTCAACCTTACTAGTATGTTCTGGGGTACATCGTATACTCCTACTCCCGGATATGTCAATACCGCCCCCTATACTGACAGGATAAACGCATAGAAAAATTAAGGGGGGTGCGGGGGGCCTGGGCCCTCCGCTTTTCTTCTATTTTTTCTATAGCATAGGCCGCAGGCCGCACAAAGTCCGGCTCGTTCCGCAGGAACGGCCTGCTCAGTTTTTTCTATACTGAAGGCCGCGGGGCAGGAATAAGGAATTATGCAGTTCTATGCGTTTATCCAGGCCTAGACCACCGGCCGCATCAGCGCTTCTCCAGCTTATCGATATTACGCTGCATCACCTGCAGTATCTTCGCGATCTCCCCTTTGGAAAGATTGGATTGGATTATCATGGTATGCAGGGTTTCCTTGATGTGGTCATACTCCTTAAAGGTCTCGTCCAGGGAGGCCATATCCGTCGTAACCGAATCGATCAGGGTATGCTCAGCGCTGTTGAGGGTCACCAGTTTCTCAATCATCTGTTTCCCCTGTTCCACTTCCCCCTTCATGCGGTTCATCTCTAACGCCAAGCGGTTTATCCTTTGGTTAAGCCCCTCGATATTATGCGCAATAGCCACGACCGCATCTTTGGTGGTTATCGCATGCTTACGAATT
>JAISPY010000279.1 GCA_031274565.1 Treponema sp. | reverse complement strand
CTTGACGCTAATCAGCATTGCCCTATTGTTTTTCTCGTTTTCCTGCGGAAAACTGCGAAAAACCACATTAAAGTATGCACTGATTTATTCTCGATTGAATAAATCAGTGCTTCCCTAGATAAGACCCCGTGCTTTGAGGAAGTTCCGGGCGGTTTCGACGGGGTTTTCTTTGAGCACATCCACCTTATAGTTTAATTCCCGCATGGTGTCATCGTCCATACTATAGCTCAGTTTACGCAGCAGCTCCAGTAATTCCGGGTATTGTTCCGCAGTTTTAGCCCGAATAATCGGCGCGGCATAATAGGGCGGAAAAAAGTGTAGATCATCTTCCAGGACCATCAGATCGTACTCCAGGAGCAGGCCGTCGGTTGAAAACGCATCGGTAACCTGAATCTCGTCTTTTTCCAGAGCCATATACCTCAGGGTTCCATCAATCGCTTTTTCATCTTTAAAGGACATCCCATAGGCCTTTTTGAGGTTGGGAATTCCGTCGTTTCTATTGAGCACTTCAAAGGTTGCGCCCAAGAGCAGATCCGGCGCTACCGTCGCCAAATCATGGTAGGTTTTCAGTCCATATTTTTCAGCGGTATCCTTTCGTACCGATAAGGTGTAGGTGTTGTTAAATCCCAAGGGATCCAGCATGAGCAGATCATACTGCTCTTTAAGGGCCTGTACCGCAATGGCGTATACTTCTTCGGCGCTTCGCATCTCCGAATACCCTAAATAGCTGCCGTACACCGTACCGGTATAATCCACATACACATCAATATCGCCACTTTTTATGGCGGCAAATACCACATTGGAACTCATCTCATGCCGGTAGTCAACCTTGATATCCGTATTTCCTTCAATCAGGAGGTTCAGCATGTTCCCCAGGATATCCTGTTCGGTGAAATCTTTTGCCCCCACCACAATTGTTTTTTTATCACCTTTACAACCCATACCTACCAGGACCATAAAGACCGCGACGAATAGGACCGCTATTCTTTTCATACTCAAATTCTCCTCTTGGTTATATCGTTATCGTTTATATCGTTGAGGCAGTTCCAAAATGTCAGATTTTGGAACCAGCTCAGTTATCGTTCTGTTTATTCTTTATAGCACGCAGGGGTTACCGCCTTTTCCACCAGAGACGCGACGAAGTCCACCGTGAGGGCCAGCAAACAAGCGGGCATGGCTCCTGAGAGTATCTGGTAGGTATTAACGGTACGGATCCCCGAATAGATCAGGTATCCCAAGCCCGCAGCGCCGATAAATGCCGCTAAGGTTACCAGTCCCACCGACGTAACCGCCGAAATCCGTATACCCGCCATAATAACCGGCAGGGCCAACGGCAGTTTAACCCTGGTCAAAATCTGAAACCGGGTCATGCCAATGCCCTTGGCCGCCTCGATGGTTTGGGGATTAATATTGGCAAGGCCAGTGGCAGTGTTCTTGATGATAGGCAGCAGGGAATACACCACCACCATACATACCGCGGGCTTTTCACCAATCCCTAACACCGGCACCAAAAAACCGAGCAGCGCAATACTGGGGACCGCCTGCACCACATTAGCGCAGCCCAAAACCGGCTTCCTCAGCCCTGCCACGTAACTAATCAAAATACCCAGGGGAACGCCGATAATAACCGCAATGAGGATAGAAAGAAAGGTCAGTTGTATATGCTCCAGGGTTCTCAAGAGAATAGCAATGCCGTTCTCAGCGATATAGGTAACAAACTGCACGATGCGCCTCCTTATACTACATTCTTGGTATCAAGGTACTGTTGACTGAGGGTGGTTAAGAGGCTGCTCTTGGTTATCAATCCCTGTAAGAGCTTCTCTTCATGATCTTCCACAATGACCGGTATGGCAGAAACCGACGGCGACGAAAGGGTATTGCTGTTGATGAGCTGTACGATTTCAACAATATTGTGATCCGGACTCACGGTTTTAAAATCAGTGTGCATAATCGTAGAAACCGGCGCTCCCTTGTCCGCTTGCGCTTGGGCCATTTTCGCGGAAATCATTCCCAATAAGCGGCCCCGCTTATCGGTAATCAGCAAACTGTCTACTTGCTGCACCCGCATCTTCTCGATACATCGCAGAACCGAAGTATCCCCGTTGGCGCAAACCGGATCGGCAATCATGATATCTTTGGCACGGATAAATTCAGGGGAAGACCAAATTCGGTTTCTTCCGATAAATTCCGCCACGAAGGTATTCGCCGGATTCTTCATGATTTCCTCAACCTTGTCGTATTGCACAATCCTGCCTTTATAGATAATGCAGATCTTATCCGCTATCTTTACCGCTTCATCCATGTCATGGGTAACAAACACAATCGTCTTTCGTACCCGGGCTTGCAGGTCCGCGAGTTCATCCTGCAGTTGGTTTCGGGTGATAGGATCCAGCGCGGAAAAAGGCTCATCCATCAGAATAATCTCCGGATCACAGGCAAAGGCCCGGGCCACTCCAATGCGCTGCTGCTGCCCTCCGGAGAGCTGCGAAGGATACCGGTCAAGATACTTATCCGGGTCAAGGCCGACCATCTGCATCAAGGCAATGCTTTTCTCCGCAACCGCGGCTTTGTTTCTTTTCTGTAAGCGCGGCACCAGCTCGATGTTTTGCCGAACCGTCATGTGAGGAAAAAGACCGGTTTGCTGTATGACATAACCGATATTCCGCCTGAGTTCTATGACGTCTTTATCAAAAATATTCTCGCCATTGATGAAAACAAGCCCCGCACTGGGTTTGACCAGACGATTGATAATTTTAAGCAGCGTTGTTTTACCGCAGCCGCTCGGTCCGATCAAAACCACCAGATTCCCCTTGGTAACTTCAAAGGTAATGTCCGAAACTACCGGCGGTCCGTCGTATTTTTTGGTAATCCCTTCAAATCGTATCATGTTCCTCCGTATTAGGTTCCTCTCTCCCCCGTAGTCCTTAGAAGCAACAACCCATTTATACTCTATAGGTTGTAGCTTATAGGATATAACCAGAGACGGCTTATGTCAAGGTTTTTTGCTTGGAATTTTCGAAAAATTGCACATTTTTCAATTTTTTCTAATTTTTTCTATAAAAAGGCAGTTCTAAAATGTCAGATTTTGGAACCAGATCAAAATTATCCGAATAATAACTTGAGTGAAGCCGCATAAGACCGGTCGGTTCCGATGAGATAAAAAACATCGTCCTGTTTGAAAGTGGCGTATGGGCCGGGGGAGATCATCAAGGTTTCTCCCCGGCGTATGGCGATAATGGTTGCTCCGGTGTTCTGCCAAAACCGTAAGTCGCTTGCGGTCTTGCCTATGGCGGTGGATTCGCCGGTAATTTTAATCTCATAGGGCATAAAGGGATTGATGGTTTTCAGCCGTTCCGCCGTATGGACGACGAATTGGATCTTTTCAATGATAGCCTCGGTCTCCTGGGTCTGCCGTTCCGCCCACTGGATGATTTCCTGTTGAGCGGAGGTAATTTTTTCCACTTCATTATAGCGGTCAATGAACTCCCGGGCTTTCTCAATGGAGCGGACCTCGATGCCGCTTCCTTTTTCAGTATCCAGGATACCTACATCTTTCAGAATGAACACGGCTTTACGGATGGTTTCAGAGGAAACCTGATAGTAGGAAGCAAGGACGGAACGGCCGAATAGTTTCTGCCCTTCCACGTATTTACCCTGGACAATATCCTGGGCAATATCAATGGCGATCTTCCGGTATGCGGAAGCGGTGACTTTTTGTTCTTCCCTCATGCTTAACCGTCTGCGGCAGGGGCGAACCATAGGATACTCTGCACCGGTCCCCCCCTAAGCGATTTAGGTGCAGCGCGTCGAACTCTGGTTATTTAGTATTCGGCAATAAGGTTGCCAAGTAGTGGGCTAAGACCCCGCCGTAGGTGTCGTTGATTTTTCTTTCAGCGACTCCCACCGCCCGGTTTTCCGCTTCCGACAGGGAACGATGCCCTTCCCGTCCGTTGATACTAAAGGGCAGCAACACGCTGGCGTCTCTGGTATCGATAAGATTCCCCTCGATCACATACCGGACAAACTGATTCTGCTGACCGGGAAGCTCCACCGGGGAAAGCTCAAGCCGTACCTCCAGTACATACCGGGCGTCGGTACCTCCGCTCCTGAATCCCTGCTTGGTAAGCGCGGAGGCAAAGGCGTCTCTGATACGGTTTGAACGGTCATCCGTAACCGTTACCCTGATGGGAATACTCTTGGTAATGTTCACCGCTTCGAGGCGATACGCATCCCCTTTTTTCATGTCCCCGGGAACAATACCCACAGTGCTGCCCACCATGGTCAAGACATTGGCATACACCCGGTTCACATCCGCAATCGTCGCGGCAAGCTGATACCGGGAGTATCCATCCAGGGTATTTTTCTCTGCATCAGGAATGGCAAGTAAATCACCGATGATCCGTTCATTGGACCGAATCATATCAGCGTAGAGTCTTGCCGCTTGTCCCTTCTCCAGCACCGCTACCGCATAATAGGTGGTTTTATTATCAAACCATACCTCTTCGATCTCCGCCCCTATAAGCGCATCCATCTCAGCGGAAGTCTTGATGGCGTTTTGCACCGAGGTATTTTCAGAAACATTGACCGCTCCCTTGGAAACCGCTTCTGAATAGGTATTGATCGTTTTCAACTCCGCTTGTACGGATTGGCCGAAAACCGCCACCAGTTTTCCCAAGGCATCTCGCTCCGCTTGATTGCGATCCGCCCCATGCCCTACCGCGGTAACGAAGGCATTCTTGTCATATACCGCGTCCGGTGAAGCAATCCAGGCGGGTTCTTTCCCCTGACTGACCTTTCTTGGGGGACGGCTTGCCTGGGCGGAAGGCCGGCTTCCGCCCTCCATCTCGGCTACCGCAGCCTGGGCCGCAGCGACCGCATCATCCTCCCGGACCGGCTCAGGACTGCTTGCACAGCCTATACTTGCATAGCCTATAAAGGATACTACGAGCAATGCCGGAACGTATCTTACTTTAAACATACAACCTCCACTAAATTAAGCTGGTCCTCCCGGACCGTTGCCGTAGTATCAAAAGAGGCGATCCTACCGCCGTTTGCCCCATAGTAATGGGTGGTAAAGGAATAGGTGCCCGGATCCAGGGTAATGCCCCCCACATATGCCTTGGCGGGAAAATACCGGGAGATCCGCAGATCCGCCTGTTCACTGGCCTCTGCAAAGATCTGGGTCCCTAAACTGAGTACGCTGAACAGGAGACTAGTACCCCCTTCGGTTTCGTCTGCGACCGCATCCAGGGCGGAGGAAGTTACCCCTTTAACCGTGGCCCGGATCACCGACTTGAGATACAGCAGGTTGATCTTTTCCTTGAAGGTTTCCCGAGCCACCGCTGCCATATCTTCCAGCAAGGCCAGGTCAAAGCGCTGCCCGTCATCAAATACCACCTCAACCCTGCTCACCTGGGAGGGACGGTTTACCATGACCGGCAGGGCGATCTTGATATAACGGTAATTCGGAAGGGGTAAACGGATGACCTCTGCGTCTTTGACCGGAGACAAGCCGCTGAACCCCAGCACATTAAGCCGCGCCTTACCCGGAGGAACCGCTAACTCTTCGTCCAGCGAAGCAGGCAGACCGTAGGTGTATACGGCGGGAGCATTGGCAAAGGCTACCTTGAGCTGATCCCGGTCAATCTGGGCATCGTCATGGTTACCCACCGCCCGGTAAAACAGCATACCCAAATACCGGGCGAGGGCTGAATCTGAAAATTGTGAGGGGGATTCAGGATTCGGCGGAATCGTACTCCCCTCTGCCAGGGCTTTTTGTTGCAGATTGGTGCGGATCTCTCCGTATTTTGCGGCCAAGAACTGCAGTTTATTGTTCATCCGCCGGATTTCCACCAAGGCGTCTTCCAGTCGGGCTTGATGGTAGTAGTTGAGGGCATTAAACGCATTGATATAGATATCTTCGTAATCCTCTCCGTCGTATTCCTTGACCGTATCATTCAGTAAGTAGGATCCAATTTCCATGGTAACGCTTTTCGTATAGGCGTCTTCTATGGCCCGCTCCCCTTCCTGGAGCAGTTGGGTAGAATCAGTATACGCTTCCGCATAATGGGCGATCATCCCCTTATCCAGGTAATAGAGGATGAGGTCTTTATTCCGGTAGAGGGCTTGCTTGTCTTTTTCAATCAAGGCGATACCGGTCTGATGATCCCCCCCTTCCACCGCAGCGTCAATCTTCACATACGGATTCCCGGTAGCACAGGAAAAAAATACCAAACTCCCTAAAGAACAGCACAAAAAGAAAGAAAAAAAACAGCGCCTTCTCAGATTTTTTTTTAACGGCATGGTATGCCTCCTCATGAAAAACCAGTGATGACCGGATCGGATTCCCCCCTCCCCCCCAAAAAAATTCCTACCCCCGATCCGGCATCGCCTTAGAGCTTGGCTTGCGGCCTTTGGATGACCTTCTTGATTTCGCTGTTCTGCTCCATCCATAACCGGGTATTGTTCTCGATATTGGTCATTTCCGCGCTCACAAAATAGGTTCTGGTGGCCGTATTGCCTGCACGATCAATGATGGTTTTGACTACCCCGGTAAGCATGAAATCCGCCGCGATCTCATTGCCCAAGGTGGCTGCGGTCTCTTCACTGGCATTACCCTGCTGATCCTGCCGTTCGGCCCGGAGCTCATTCCGGGTGCCTCCGCCTGCGACAAAATCCGCTTTGCCGCTGTTGAAGATAGCGACTTCCATGGTACTGGAAATGATAGAGGTATCAATATGTTCGTCACTATCATTCTTGAAGGTGCCTACCAAAACCCGGGGGAGTCTTCCCAGTTGGGCGGTAGCCTGCACGACCCGAGGCGAGTCAAGGCAAGCCTTAATGAGACTATCACAGACGATCCGGACATCCGTATCATTCCAATAGCCGCTTAAATCCGTCTGGGTATTGGCGTCAACACGGCTGACCTTGGGATTGGAACTGCATCCGGCTATAAGCAGCATCAGGACGATGCAACCAAGTACTCCCATGCGTTTTTTTTTCTGCATAAAAACCTCCTCTCGGTTTCTTGTGGTATAGTATGTTTCCCTACTATACTGGTTTTCACCGACTTCCGTCAATATTCTTCCTTAACATATACCAGAAACTTTCTTGAAAAAGAGCATCCTAGCCGGTTTAAGCTGATGCAGCTTCCTCATCGCTCCTCCAGCATCGTACCCTTGAGTCCAGGCCCTTGCAGGACCGACGAAAACGAACAATGCTCAGGCAAAGCCTGAGGACCCGCGCACGAATAACATGCCCTGGATTTTATGCTCATTGCTTATGCAATAAGGAAATACCATGACCATTAGGTCATGGTATTTCTGCGCGGGTCCTTAGCCCGGATTTCCTCCACTCGGTGTTATTTGGAAAGCAACTGCGGTTGCCCTTGATGCTTCCGGCTTGTACTTACCCGGCCATCTTCTTTATACTACTCTTATGACCATAGACTGTCACCCTTTTGCTGCTTTCGGTTTATCCGACGCGATACTTGATGCCTTAACCCGCAAGGGCTTCACGGCACCCAGTTCTATTCAAACCATTGCCCTGCCCCGGCTGCTTGCCGACCAAGGGCATCTCATTGTCAAGGCCAGGACCGGCACGGGTAAGACCGCTGCCTTTGGCATACCCCTGGCCGAACGACTCACCCAAGGAGGACACGCGCCTCGGGCCCTTATTCTCACCCCTACCCGGGAATTGGCCCTCCAGATCACGAAGGAAATCGCTTCCCTCACCACCGGTCCCTTTCCGCGGATCACCGCCGTATACGGCGGCGCTTCGATTCGCAATCAAATCCTGGATCTCAAGCGGGGGACCGAAATCGTGGTAGGAACTCCGGGCCGCCTCATGGACCTCATGGAACGAAAGGTGCTCGACCTTTCCGCAGTGGATTGGTGCATCCTGGATGAAGCCGATGAAATGCTGGATATGGGCTTTTTCGAAGATGTGGAGACGATCCTCAAGGCGGTCAAAAGCGAGCGCCGGGTGGCCCTCTTTTCCGCCACCATGCCCGAGGGGATCCTCAAGATCGTCCGGGACTATATCGGGGACGTGGAGATCCTGGAAGATAGCGCCCCGGAGGATGAAAAGCCTGCGGTGGATCAGTATTACCTGGTGGTCAAGAAAGAAGACCGGCTGGAAGCGCTCCGGCGGATCATTGATGGCTCTGATGATTTTTATGGCCTCATCTTCTGCGCTACCAAGGCGGGAACCGATGAACTCGCCCGCCGGCTTGTTGAAGGGGAGTATGCGGCGGAGGCCATCCACGGCGACCTGTCCCAGGAAGCCCGGGAGCGGACCCTCAGACGCTTCCGGTCCCGGATTACCACCATTTTGGTAGCCACCGATGTGGCTGCCCGGGGCCTGGATATCGAACGGCTGACCCATGTGATAAACTGGGACCTCCCCAATGACCGGGAAACCTATGTGCACCGGATCGGCAGAACCGGCCGGGCCGGAAGACGGGGCAAAGCCATCAGCTTCGCCCTGCCTGCGGAACGGGGCCGAATCAGCCACCTGTCCCGGTCCATGGAACGGACCCTGGGCAGCAAGATCGAATGGATGAAGGCGCCCAAGATAAAATTGGTGATGAAGGCCATCAAAAAGCGAATTCTTGCGGCTGCTACTGCCGCCCTGCCTGCGGACTGGAGCCCGCCTCAAGAAGATGGGGAAGCAGTCCAGGCCCTGGCTGCGGAGCCGGAGGCTCAAGGCGAAGCCGCTTCCCTAGTCCCGCCCCTCCATGCCCAGGTAAGCCGGGAACTCATCGCCGAATTAGGCAGCGAAGGCGCGGTGGAGGCCCTCATCACCCTTACCTTCGGCAACTTGCTCGATCCCTCCCGGTATGGTCCCATTACGGAATTTCAGGAAACCCCGCTCCGAGAAGAGCCACGGGTACGGGGGACAAGGCGTTTTTCCACTCGGTATGATTTCGACGGGCAGGACCGTCGGAAAGATCCGCATTTCAGCAGGGGTGATTTTTCCAAAGGGGAGCTTCTCTCAGGCAGTGCCCGGGTGTACGTGGGGCTTGGACGCCATCACGGCGCCTCTGCCCGGGATGTGGCGAAACTCCTCATGCAGGCCGGGGGCGTACCCGGGCGCTTGGTGAATGCTATAGAGATGCAGGAATACTGCGCCTTTGCCTCGCTCCCGGAAGATGCCGCCCGTCGAGCCTGCGCGTTTTCCCGAAAAACCCCGAAAAACCCCGCCATTAAGCCCGCATCTGCTCCGCAGTAAAGGATCCACGGTCAACTGGTTAAGCATAGAGGAAAACATAGAAGGAAATAAGAAAAATCCACGGATTAAGCGAAGGGAGAGCGAAAATATGCCTAATCCCTGGATACGCATGGGTAACTCGTTGATCAGGATAACGGATATGGTACGGTTTACCTAAACCAGGGCTGCATCCGAGCCATCATGGATTGGGCGGTCCCGGGGTTTCGGTTTATCTTAGACATCTTCTTCATCACGGTCCGCATCTTCTCAAACTTCTTGAGCAGCCGGGCCACTTCCGCCACGGAAGTGCCTGAACCCCGGGCTATACGGGAACGCCGGGACGGACCGATGATCAGATGGTTGGACCGTTCTTTCCGGGTCATAGAGGTTAATATGGCCTCCTGGGTTTTGAAGTCCTCTTGGTTAATATCCTCTTCGCGTACTTTGCCCGCCATCCCGGGGATCATATCCAGCATGGATTGAATGGAACCCATCTTCTGCACCGACCGGAGTTGGGCAAGCCAATCCTCCAAGGTAAAGGTCTCCTTTTCCATCTTTTTCTGAAGAACGGCGGCCTCTTTTTGATCGATCACTGCCTGGGCTTTTTCCACCAGGCTCACCACATCCCCCATGCCCAAGATCCGGCCCGCCACACGGTCGGGATGGAACGGTTCAAGGTCTTCGGGTTTTTCCCCAGTACCAACAAACTTGAGGGGTTTCCCGGTGATGGTTTTGAGGGACAATGCCGCGCCACCCCGGGTATCGGAGTCGAATTTGGTCAATACCACCCCGGTAAGACCGACTTTTTCATCAAAGACCTTGGCAATATCCACCGCAGACTGACCGGTCATGGAATCCGCCACCAGGAGCAACTCATCCGGCGCAACCGCGGCCTTGAGGCGGGCAAGCTCGGCCATCATGGGTTCATCTATCTGGAGCCGGCCCGTGGTATCAATGATCAGGGTGTCGATCAGGTTCTGCCGCGCCCAGTTCACCGCTGCTTTATACACCTTGACGCTGTCCGTGGCATCCGCTTCTTTATAGACCGGGACCCCGATTTGATTCCCCAGAACCACCAGTTGGTCTATGGCCGCAGGCCTCACCAGGTCACAGGCCACTAGGAGGGGATGCCTGCCTTCTTTTTTGAGCCGGAGGGCGAGTTTGGCGGAGCTGGTGGTCTTTCCCGAACCCTGCAGCCCCAGCATGAGGATGCAGGAAAGGGTATCAGGCCCTTTCAAGCGCAGGTCCTGCTTGGCATCTCCCAGGAAGGACACGAGCTTGTCATGGACGATCTTGACAAACTGCTGTCCCGGATTCACCGAACGAAGCACCTTCTCGCCCTTGGCATCTTCAATGGTGGCATTGACAAAGCGGCGGACCACCCGGAGGTTGACATCCGCCTCCAGCAGGGCCATCTTGATGGTCTCTACCGCATCATCGATATTTTTTTCCGTGATGGCCCCCTTGCCGGAAATGGACCGCAGGGCATCGGATATTTTCTGGGTAAGTTTATCTAACATGGGTTTATTGTACCC
>JAISPY010000246.1 GCA_031274565.1 Treponema sp. | reverse complement strand
ATGATCCGTATATACCTGCAAGACCGGGGTTTTACCGTCCGGGAACAGCAACTGGGGAATGAGGCAATCATCGGCGCCACTGGGAAAGGAATGGCGGACCTGCGGGAATTGGGGCTACTGCCGGGGGTTGAACGGGTAGCGGCTACTTCCAAGCCCTACGAGTTGGTATCCCGGGAAACCAAACCAGAAGACACCATCGTTACCGTAGGCCTGGTCAAAATCGGTGGTTCCCGGATTTCGGTTATCGCCGGGCCTTGCGCGGTGGAAAGTAAGGCGCAGATCCTGGAAACCGCGGCCCGGGTCCGAGAGTCCGGTGCGGTGATGCTCCGCGGGGGGGCCTATAAACCTCGGACCAGCCCCTACGCCTTCCAGGGTCTGGGTATGGAGGGTCTAGAATACCTGAAGGCCGCAGGAGAAGCCCTGGATATGCCCATTGTTACCGAAGTGGTTTCCCCGGAATTGGCGCTTCAAATGAAGGACTTAACCGATATGTTCCAAATAGGCGCCCGGAACATGCAGAACTTTGAACTCTTAAAGAAAGTTGGCGCCATCGGTAAGCCGGTGTTGCTTAAACGAGGGCCTTCCGCAACCATCGAGGAATGGCTCCTTTCCGCGGAATACCTCTTGGCTTCTGGTACCAAGGATGTGGTGCTCTGTGAACGGGGCATTCGGACTTTTGAGACCTATACCCGTAATACCCTTGATATCTCCGCGATCCCGGTGGTGAAGGGGCTTTCCCATCTGCCGGTGATCGTGGATCCGAGTCATGCAGTGGGAATTCGGGCCAAGGTCGCCCCTGTTGCCTTAGCGGCCATCGCGGCCGGAGCTGACGGTCTTACCGTGGAAGTCCACCCCCGGCCAGACGAGGCCCTTTCCGACGGCCCCCAATCCCTGTATCCGGAACAGTTTGAGCGGCTCCTGCGGGATATTGAGGCTATGGCCCCGGTGGTGGGCAAGGAACTCCTGCGGATTCCCCGGTTCCAGGCGGGATCCGCGGATCTAGGGAAGCGGGAGGCGCTTTCCCTCGCTGTTGACCGGGTGGCTTTCTCAGGAGAAAGCGGCGCCTATGCTGAACAGGCCCTGATTCGGGCCTTTGGGGAAGATGCTCCCCGCTTATCGGTTTCCTCTTTTAGAGCGGTTTTCGACGCGGTCCTGGACGGCTCCGCGGCAGCCGGGGTGGTGCCCGTGGAAAACAGCCTCGCCGGTTCGATTCATGAGAATTACGACCTGTTCTTACGGTACCGGGATATTGGGATTGTGGGGGAATTGAAACTCCGTATCGTGCACTGTCTCATCGCACCGGAAGGTACGGGTCTCGATTCCATCCGGATCGTCCGCAGCCATCCCCAGGGTTTTGCCCAATGCCGGGAATTCTTGAACCAATACCCCCAGTGGCAGCTTGAAACCTATACCAATACTGCCACTGCGGTAGCTTCGATTGCCCGGGAAGGGGCTGCTCACGCTGCGGCCCCAGTACATCTTGCGGCCATAGCCGGAGAAGCGGCGGCTCATGAGTTCGGGCTTACGGTCCTCAAGGCGGGAATCGAGACTAACCCCTTAAACTATACCCGGTTCGTTATCATTGCTCGCCGGATTGGGGATAAGGCGCCCGTGCCGCCGAGCCTGGGTTCGGGTAAACCCAATAAGGCGTCCCTGGTGTTTTCCGTGCCCAATGAACCGGGGGCGCTCTTTGGGTGCCTGCAAACCGTAAGTGAAAAGGGCATCAATCTTTCCAAGCTGGAATCCCGACCCATCCAGGGCCAGCCTTGGCGCTATCTGTTTTATGTGGATGTAAGCATCCCTGATACTGCGGGGGTTTTCGAGGCGGCTATGGATGCCTTGAAAACCAAAACCGAGGACTTCCAGTTTCTCGGTTCCTATCGGGCTTCCCTATAAGGAGGCGGCATAAGGGGATCGTGAAACGGGGCCGGGTCAGTGAGCCTGCTCCCAGCAGAGGATACGGAACCGTAAGCCCCGGGTCATTCCCTGAATGGATAACGAGTACCCAGCAATACAAAGCGAACCTGTTGCGGGGTGCAGTAGGTATATGCCGCTGAAAAACATCGAACTGCTCCTAGAACGCCTGATGCCGCAGGATACCCCTAAGGAGAAATCCCTTGATTCTCCCAGTACTATGCGTATAATGCTTGTATCATGAGTAGTCGTGGAGATACCGGGGCGGTTACCTGTCCCCATTGCGGCAAGACCGCGGGACTGGACGTTTTTATCCGGAATTACCGAGTCTGCGGCAGTTGCGGTTATCATGCCCGGCTTACCTGGCAGGAACGGCTGGAATTTACGGCGGATCCGGGCAGTTTTATCCCATTTGACACGGCCCTGCACTCTGTAAACCCCCTCAATTTTCCGGGGTATACGGAAAAACTTGCGGCCCTGCAAGAAGCCTGCGGAACCCCAGAAGCGGTGGTAACCGGCCGCTGTACCATTATGGGGTATGCCGCGGTCCTAGGCATCATGGACAGTTACTTCCTGATGGCCAGTATGGGCAGCGTGGTAGGGGAAAAGATCGCCCGGGCTTTTGAATACAGCGCAGCGGAAAAACTGCCCCTCATTATCTGTACCGCCTCTGGGGGTGCCCGGATGCAGGAGGGGATATTCTCGTTACTGCAGATGGCCAAGACCAGCGGCGCAGCGGCCTGGCATAACCGCGCGGGACAGCTCTACATAAGCGTCATCACGGACCCCACAACCGGAGGGGTTACCGCTTCCTTTGCTTCCCTGGGGGACCTTATCATCGCGGAACCCGGCGCGATGTTCGGCTTTGCCGGTAAGCGGGTGATTCAGGATACCATCGGCGCAGAGCTGCCCGAACACTTTCAGACCGCGGAATTGGTGTATGAGCATGGCTTTGTGGATATGATCGTTCCCCGGAGTACGCTGCGGAGCGTTTTATCCCGGGTGCTCCGTATGCACGGCTATCCCCAGGAGGTTCCTCCATGCCCCTCAGCATAAGCCGCCGGCTTACCCTGCTCCATACCCTGGGCCGTCCCTCGGTGAAGGATTATCTTCCCCTGCTCTGTGAGGATTTTATCGAAGTACACGGGGACCGGTACTATGGGGATGATCCGGCTATCATGGCCGGGATCGCCCTGTTCAAGGGTATACCCGTAAGCATCGTTGCCCAGATTCGGGGCCGGGACATCGAGGAATTAAAACAGACCCGTTTCTCCATGCCCCATCCCGAGGGCTACCGTAAAGCCTTACGCGCGGCGAAACAGGCGGAGAAGTTTCACCGCCCCCTGATCTGCTTCATTGATACTCCGGGGGCCTATCCAGGCGTAGGCGCGGAAGAACGGGGTCAGGGCGAAGCCATTGCCCGGAATCTCAGGGAGTTTATGACCCTTGCCACCCCCATCCTTTCGGTGGTGCTTGGTGAAGGGGGAAGCGGCGGCGCTTTAGCCCTGGGGGTATGCGACGAGCTTGCCATGCTGGAAAACGCCCTGTATTCGGTCATATCTCCCCGGGGCTTTGCCTCCATTCTCTGGAAGGACCCGGCCCGTGAAAAGGAAGCCGCGGAACTGATGAAGATAGGCGCGGAAGATTTACGGGACGCGGGTATCTGCGAGTGGGTCATTCCCGAACCAGAAGGAGGCGCTCATACGGACATCCCCCTTACGGCCCAGCGCCTCTCCGCGTATCTCTTGGATGCGCTGAACCGCTTTTCCTCGGTGGACATACCTATCCTCCTGGAAAACCGGTATCAGAAGTTCCGTAGGATCGGCGCTGTTTCCCCCGTCGGGGTATAGGCAGGATAAATCTCCCTTTGCTGTTCATACCTGATTTCCAAATGTGGTTCAGGGCTTGGTGAGCCGATTCCCCGGCCTGAACCCATACGAGAAGTCGTCGGACTTTAGTCCGCAAACTCCTGCTCGTATATCGGCTCCATCGGACCTTTGGTCCGACGCCTTTCCGGATGAAGTGCATAGTTTGCTCTATGGCCCTCACGTTAATCCCGGTAACTTTTCAAGGATAAGCGTAAACACCGATGCCCTGATGTCAAGCGCTCCCGAGGAAAAAGACGGTTCCTGTGATGACGAGCAGGAGGGCCCCCAAGATGATCCAGGATGCGGGCCGGGCCCAGTTGAGGGTATAGCAGATCCCGAAGCGTTTTTCCACAAATACCGCCGGGTCTTCGCCGTTGCGGTAAAAACACCCCAGCTTCCAATACCGGTCATCGTCGCGGTTAACCGCGCCGGGCCGGGCTTTAGCGGGGGCCCTTAGAC
The DNA here is from genome assembly GCA_031274565.1 of Treponema sp. GTDB lineage: Bacteria > Spirochaetota > Spirochaetia > Treponematales > Breznakiellaceae > JAIRLU01. The sequence goes on along the minus strand of JAISPY010000246.1, from coordinate 1,135 downwards.
GGCTGCCCCCCTGGCCCACCAGGGCAAAGAGGAGGGCGGCACCCAAGGCGATACCCAGGGTCAGGGCCAGGCTCAAGGCGGTGATAAGCCGGGCGCTTAGGCCCAGGAGCATCAGAACCTGAAGCCCCCCGAAAAAGATCCCTATCAGGGCCCCGCCGAACAGGGCCGAGGCGCTCATGATCCATCGGAACCGCTTTTCCCGGCTCCGGGAAGCCTCGGGATCCACCGCGTCGATCTGCCGTTTTCCGTGACGGACCGCGAAAAAGGCCCCGGCGCAGACAAGCAAAACCAGGGCTTGGCTGAGGAGCAGGGGAAGGACCGCGGCGATGGTTTTCGGGGCCGTCCGGTCCACCCTGCCCAGGGCATCGTAATGCAGGGGAACCGGATCGGCGGCGTAGGGCCAGGCCAGCCCTATAGCCATGGCGGTAAGGACGGGGATGAGGAGGTAGAGCAGCAGCCAGGCCGGGGACAGGGTATCCCCCAGGGGGGATTCGGTGTCCACCACCAAAAGCGCCTCCGCCCCGGCCCCCCAGCCCATCTCCTCTTTTAGCCGTTTTGCCCTGCGGCGGCAGGCCAGGTAGAGGAGAAAGCCTGCAAGGCCGCAGCCGAACAGGGCGGCGTTAAACCCCAGGGCCCCTGGGGCGCTGGTTATCCCCCAAAGGTGGAAACCCAGGGCGGCAACAACGGCCAGGATCCCCCCGGACAGGAGCATCCGGCTGCGGTAAGAAGCCCGGAGGCGGCGGCATCCTTCGTGATCCGCCGCACGGGAGGGGATGCTTACCCCGAAGAGCTCGGTCTTCCGGGTTACATAGGGGGTATGGGACAAAAGCCCCAGGATCAGTAAAAAAACCAGGATATACAATGCCAGGATCATCTTATTCCTCCTGCCCTAAGGCGTGATGTATTTTTTTCGCTATTACTATGACCGCAACGCTTCCCAAACCGATAAGCCCCTCCGCCAAAAAGATATTGCCCAGGAGCCCCGTCTGCATTAAAGCGGCGGGTATGTCGATGAGGGCGTGGAGGACAATGGCCGCGGGAAACAGCCATCCCCTGTTTTTTTTGACCACCCCGTAAAACACGATGATCGACAGGGCCATCTGTATGCCCAGGGCGAATATCCGTTCTATCCCGC
>JAISPY010000199.1 GCA_031274565.1 Treponema sp. | reverse complement strand
CAATCCTCGTGGTTCCGTACCCTGTACATCGGTTCCGGTATCTGGCAGGGCCTGGGTTGGGGTACGATCATCTACCTTGCCGCCCTTTCGGGGGTAAACCCGGAACTCTACGACGCCGCGGCCATTGACGGCGCAAACCGGTTCCGGCGGATATGGCACATATCCCTGCCGGCTATACTCCCCACCATAAGTATCCTGCTCATCCTCAATACCGGCTCCATACTGGGGGCCAACTTTGAAAAGGTCCTGCTCATGTATAACCCGAATATCTACGATGTGGCGGACGTGATCAGTACCTATGTGTACCGGGAAGGCATACAGAATTCAAAGGTGAGCTATTCTTCGGCGGTGGGGCTCTTTACCTCGGCGGTATCCTTTGTGCTGCTTTTTATAAGTAACAGTATTTCCGGCAAGTTCTCGGGAAACAGTTTGTGGTAAAGGAGGAACGAAGATGAAAATAAAGAAAATCACCAGCGACCGTGTGTTTGACGGCATCAACACCCTGATCATGCTGGTTCTCATGGCTATCATGCTGTACCCCATGCTGAATGTCCTGGCCGTGTCCTTTAGCGATCCGGTACCCATTGCCGCCGGACAGGTTACCATTTTCCCCCTGGGCTTTAACCTTGGGGGTTACGAGTTTATCCTCCAGGAAGATGGCCTTATTGCCGGGTACCGGAATTCGGTTATCTACTGTTTAACCGGGACTTTTCTGATGCTCCTGGTTACCTCCCTCTGCGCTTATTCCCTGGCGATGAAGCATTTCCTGCTCCGTAAATTTTTTACGGTTTACCTGGCGATCACCATGTTTTTCGGGGGCGGCATGGTACCCACCTATCTGCTCATAAAAAACCTGGGGCTTTTGAATACCCTTTGGGTGATGATCATTCCCGGCTGCGTCTCGGCTTACAACGTGTTTGTCTTCCGCACCTTTTTCCAGCAGCAGCCCGCGGAACTTCGGGAATCCGCCTATATGGACGGGGCCAATGATCTGGTTATCTGGTTCAGGATCGTGCTCCCCCTCTCGAAACCCCTGTTCGCCACCTATGGGCTGTTTCATATCGTGGGGACATGGAACAGTTGGTTCAACGCCCTGCTCTACCTGACCAGGGAGAACCTGCAGCCGGTACAGATGTTTTTACGGCGCATTGTGATCACCTTTGACTTGGCGGGGGCGGCCTACGGCGGTAATGCCCAGTCATCCCTTATGATGCAAGGTAGATTCCACCCTATGAACCTCCAGATGGCCACGGTGGTGGTGGTGATGGTTCCCATTCTCTGCATTTATCCCTTTATTCAGCGGTACTTTATCAAGGGCGCCATGATCGGGGCCATCAAGGGATAGAAAACAAACGAGGCAACAGGCGCGTATGCGCTTGAAATAATAAGAAGGAGTATTGATTGTATGAAAAACAAAATCACGGCAGGATTCTTGATTCTATTGGCAGCGCTGGTCTTGTTCAGCGGCTGTTCGCCCAAAACCCAGGCGGGAAGCGCCGCCCCGGATGTGCTCAGCCTCACGGTGGACCGGCCCATTTTTACCGAAAGCCCGGTGGGGAAGCTGGTGGAAACCGAATGGCGCAAGGCCCTGGACAAGTACATGGGTATGCCCGTAAATCTGACTATCAACGAAGTTCCCTATGGAGATTACAGTGAGCGGTTGTCCATATACATGGCGTCGGGGGAATGGGCGGATATCTTTTCCTGGAATGGGGGGGATATAAGTTCCCTCTTTGACCTGGGGGAGCAGGGACTTCTCCTGAATCTGCGGGATTATCCGGATCAGACCAAGAACTTTTTCAGCCTTACTCCGGATACCGCACTCAAGACGATTACCAGTGAAGACAACGGCGTCTATATGTTCCATGACCTTCTCATATCCAGCTATAACGGATCCCAGGAGTGCGTCCGGGTGAACGTGGATGTTTTGAACCGGCACAACCTCAAGGTGCCGGAAACCCTGGACGACCTCTACCAGCTTGCCAAACAGCTCAAGGCCCTGTACCCCGATACCTTTCCCATAACCGGCTATGCGGGAATGTTGCAAAATAATATTATGCGGGCTTTCCATGGCGGGAGAAAATTATACTACAACGGTTCAAAATTTGTTTACGGCAACCGGGAAAACGCGTTCCGGCAGGGGCTTGAGTATCTTCATAAGCTCTATGCCGAAAAACTCCTGGACCCTGAATGGTACACCGATAATGAGACCCAAAGAACCGCCAAACTCAATACCGGGAAATCTTTTATCGCCTATTCCTACTCTGATATGGACCCCGAATCTCATCCGGGCGTAACCCTGGGATATATACCCTATCTGTCTCCCGATGGTTCCACCGTGCCTTGGTATCCCAACGACAATCAGAGAGGAGTTATACTCGCCGGCGGGTATTGCATTCTCATCAACGCCAAGACCAAGTACCCGGAACTGGCTATGAAGATAGTGGATTTCCAGTACAGCAAAGAAATGCTGACTCTCTTTAACTGGGGCGTTGAGGGAACCACCTATACAGTTCAGGCTGACGGGTCAAAGCAGTTCGTACCGGAGATTATGAACGCCCCCAATATGTCGCTCAAAATGGCCGAATACGGCATCAATACATCTTATTCTGTCCGTTCGGGAATCCAGTTTGTACCCCAGGACCGGGACGTAGCCGTGGCGACCATGCCCAATGTTCCGGTTTACCTGAACGGCAGTTTTAACCAGATCATGTCCTGCTGGAAGTACTACGATGATCTGGAAAAGGCCGGAAAGGCCATCCAGGCCCCGGTTGCGCCATCCGTCTCTTTTACCTCCGCTGAACGGGATCAAATTTCCACCATTAGGACGATAATTGATACCTTCGCCGATGAATACGAGATGAAATTCATCACCGGCGAAGTGAGCCTTAGCCAGTGGGATCGATACCTCTCCGAATTCAAGGCCCTGGCCGATATTGACGTGGTCTTGAACATCTACAACTCAAAATTATAAACTCATACAAACGCTGCTTTCCCAAAACTTCAGTTTTGGGAAAGCAGCTTTAATGTTCACTTAAAAAGGCGGTTATAATGAAAGACTATATCCTTTCAAAACTCGATGACTACAAAGGCGTTTTCAATGAAAGGCCTACGCTGGTTCCCTCCAACTCGGTAGTGGACGCGCCTATCGCGGGTAATGGCGACATTGGCATTGTCCTCAATTCCATTGATACTACCGCGGGGAAGGGACATCCCGGCTGGGGCTGGGACGGGGGGATAGGTCCCATACCGGTTGATAACGCGGTGGAAGTGTATTTTACCAAAAATGATTTCTGGTTAAGTTCTTATTCCCTTTCCATAAACCAGACCTACGGTATGAAATCCATCGGCAAACTGGTAGTCATATTTGAG